>JALOMY010000131.1 GCA_025455225.1 Cyclobacteriaceae bacterium
TTTTATGCATGGATCTGGATGCTTTTAACAGGCAGGATTTTTCGAGGGAGTTTATTGATACTTACAATACCCATTTCTATGCACTCCGGACACCTGAGGAAAATTTACTTTTTATTTATTTTAAAAGTTACCGGGCCAATGTGCGCGCAAAAGTCAATGCCCTACGGGCAATGACTGCCAGTAGTGATAGCCAGCAGGCACAGTCGCTAAAGGAGTGTGAACGGTACCTCCGGTTGATGCAATCCTACATAGAATAGTTCAGTTATACCTTGTTCAATGTTTTCTCTACAACTCGTATAATCAGACTCGCTATAACGATAATGACCGTTACAAAATGGTAATTTCCCGTAAGATGTGTCTGTTTTTGTAAACCAAAATGGTAATATAATCCTATAAACAAATGCCCATCGCAAGAACCTGATTAAACACGTGCTGGTTCGAAAGGTAGCATATGGTAAGTAAGGTTCCCTCTTCGGGAATGGGCGTAAACTGATCAACCGTTATAAATCCTGGAAAAATTTCAAAGTACCCGAGGTGCAGTGCGTAATTAGTAAAGTCAGGATCGATCGCCATTGGTACTTCATTGCCATTTCATTCGATTGAAGAAAATTCGCTTGGTGATATCGGTGGTTAATCCGTACAGCAACGCAATGCCCATCATACAACCCAACACTTTAACCGGTAATGCAATGAAGCCAAGGTAATTTGGTGCAAGCAGAGGTAAGGTATAAAGTATCAGGATTACAGCACCTGAAGCTATCAGCATATACTTACCCGGCCGGCTTTTCAATACAGGTCGCTGAGTTCTTATTATCAAGAGCACCAGGATTTCGGTAATTACCGATTCAATGAACCAGCCTGTTCGAAATGTTTCTTCATGGGCTTTGAATATAAACAGCAGAGCACCAAAAGTTAAAAAGTCAAAGAAGGAACTGATTAACCCGAATACGATCATAAAATTTCTGATAAGCAAGGTGTTCCATTGCCTGGGTTGACGAAGTTGTTCATGGCGGGCAAGTCAGTAAGGAAGTTGGCTAACAGAATTTGCTTGGGCAACAAGGGAAGAAAAGGAAGAAGCAACGATGTTCCAGCCAGGCTGAACATATTACCGAAATTCGCGCTGGTAGTAACGAAAATATATTTCAGGGTATTGACGAACGTCTTTCGCCCTTCTATAATTCCATCAAGCAAAACCTTCAAATCCTTTTGAAGAAAAACAAGGTCGGCCGATTCTTTGGCAACGTCTACAGCGGTGTCAACGGAAATTCCCACATCAGCAGTTTTAAGTGCGGATGCATCATTAATTCCATCACCGATGTAACCAACCACATTTCCTGCTTTTTGTAATGCACGTACAAGGCGTTCTTTTTGATTGGGTTCCGTTTCTGCAAAGACATCTGTTTCCTGGACGCGTTTGATTAGGGCCTCATCGCTCATGGCTCGTAATTCGGTTCCGGTAAGCAAAGTGTCGGTTCGAAGACCGATTTCTCCACTCATGTGGCGGGCAACTAGCTGATTATCGCCTGTAATTAATTTCAGTGTTGTTCCGGTTTCGCGGAGCTTTTGGATGGTCTCTTTTATGCCCGGCTTAATAGGATCGGAGAGAATAATAAATCCGAGAAAAATCATGTCGGTCTCATCGTCTTTATTGATTACGGGGTCACCGGTAATATCCTTATAAGCAAGACCAATGGTTCTGAATCCTTGTGAACTGAACGATTCAAAATTCTTTTGTATAGCCTCCGACACCTTATCTATCGGAAGGACTTCATTGTTCTTATTTTCGACATACCGGCAAACATCAAGAATATTGTCTACTGCACCTTTAGTAATGATGTAGTGCCGTTCCTTATGTTGAACTACAATGCTTAACCGCTTACGGATAAAATCATAGGGTACTTCATCCAGTTTGTTGTATTCTTTTATTTCGACATTTGAAAGACTTCGGATGGCTTCATCCAATGGATTGGTGAATCCGGTTTCATACAGTGCATTGAGGTAGGCATAAAGACGTACTTTGTCGGATGGATTGCCTTCCCAATCCGTTGTCTGTTCTACGGAAACAATACCTTCTGTCAGCGTTCCGGTTTTATCCGAGCAAAATACATTCACTGATCCCAGGTTTTGAACCGAGGCGAGTTTCTTTACAATTACTTTCTTTTCGACCAGTCGTTTGGCGCCAGCCGATAAGGTAATGGTAACAATAGCCGGAAGTAATTCAGGCGCAATGCCTACGGCCAGGGCAAGGGAGAAGAGTACCGAATCGGAAAACGGTTTTTCCAGATAGAGGTTCAGCACAAGAATCATTAACGAGAGCATCAGGGTGATGCGCATCAGCAGGTATCCAAATTTGCGTGTTCCTCTTTCGAATGCGGTTTCCGGCTGATGTTTCTCCAGATCTTTGGTTATTTTTCCAAGTTCAGTGTTATTCCCGGTGGTAACTACAAGTGCCCTTGCTGTTCCATTGACTACACTGGTTCCCTGGAAGAGGCAGTTTTTTCGCTTCGCCAATGGAGTGGATTCTTGAAGTTCATCCGGATTTTTTTCGGCCGGAAACGATTCACCCGTTAGTGTGGCCTCATTCACGTGAAGGTCATTGGCTTCTATAATACGACAATCGCCTGGAATGATATCACCGGCATTCAGAAGGATAACATCTCCTGCAACAATTTCTGAGGCCGGTACATCCCGGATCGCTCCTGAGCGCATTACGGTACAGGTTACCTGCACCATGGCCTGTAGTTTCTGAATAGCCCGGCTGGCGTTACGTTCCTGGATAAAGCCAAGAAATCCGCTTAGAAGAATAATGCCAATAATGATGTAGCTATTGGTGTATTCACCCAAAACTGAAGAAAGAATTACTGCAAAGATGAGGATGAGCATCAGCGGGCTTTTAAATTGCCCGAAGAAAAGAAGCAGATCTTCAAAAGCTGGATTTTTTTGTTTCTTTATTCCGGAGGATCGTTTACGGCCAAGCACTTGTTCACCGGTAAGGCCATTGGGGGTTGATTGAAGTTCGCGTAGTAAATCCGCCAGGGAAGCAGACCAGAATGTTTTTGAATGTAAGGCCATTTGCAATTGCAGATTAACCTCTTTCAGGAATCGTTTTCTTAACGGGTTGCTGATGAATGATTATCCGAAGCATCCTCGTTAGCATACGCCTTCAGTTTATCGGCATAGGCATTCAGTTTCTGGTTAACCAGGCAGGCAATGGTTCCTGGTTCATCTTTCGTTTCGGCTTTCATGCCGGTAAGTAATTCGATTCCTTCATGTACTAAATCAATCGCCCAGATTTTAAAGTTTCCTTTACGGACTGCTTCACACACTTCTTCTTTCAGCATCAGGTTACGCATGTTGGAAGAAGGGATGATAACACCTTGCTCACCGGTCAATCCTATTTTTTTACAAACTTCAAAGTATCCTTCAATCTTTTCATTCACGCCACCAATGGCCTGAACTTCGCCTTTCTGGTTAACTGAACCGGTTACGGCAATGCCTTGTTGAATGGGTACATCGGCCAGTCTTGAAAGAATAGCATAGAGCTCAGTACTTGATGCACTGTCGCCTTCTATTTCGCTGTAACTTTGCTCAAAAACAAGATGGGCATTCAGGCTGATCGGTTTATCCTGGATGAATTGCTCCGATAAATAACCAGTTAAGATCATGACTCCTTTGGTATGGATGGGCCCACTCATTTCGGCTTCCCGCTCAATGGCAATAATGCCATCTTTACCCAAACTGGTACTGCAGGTAATGCGGTTCGGAATTCCGAATTCAATATCGCCCAGCAGAATAACCGATAATCCGTTAACCTGGCCGATCTTTTTACCTTCAATGTCAATCAGAATCTGTTTATTCTGAATCATCTCATTGATCTTTTCCTGAATGAGATTGGAGCGATAGATTTTTTCTTCAACGGCTTTCTGAATGTGTGAGGCATCAATCTGTTGATGTCGCTCGAGACTGGCGTAATGGTTGGCTTCCCGGATAACGTCTGCAATTTCACCGAATTGCGTACTGAGTTTTTCCTTATTATCGGCCAGGCGTGAACCAAATTCGATAATCCGTGAAAGCGCTTCGCTTGTCATTGGAAGAAGTTGTTCGGTTCGGGTTAATGTCAGACAGAACCCAATGAATTGACTGATGTTTGTTTCCGTGCGTGGCATGGACGTGTCAAAATCAGCTTTTACTTTAAATAGTTCGCGGAAATCGTTATCGTATTGGTAAAGCACATGATAATACAAAGGATTACCGATCAGAATCACTTTCACATTCAACGGAATGGATTCCGGTTTCAATGTTTTTGCCGTAATGAATCCCCATTGCTCGCTAAGATCTTCAATTGCAATCTCTTTGTTTTTTAGTGCACGCTTTAAACTTTCCCATGAAAATGGATTTTTAAATAATTCTTCAACCGGAATGATGAGATAGCCACCATTGGCAGCATGAAGCGCACCTTTCCGGATCAAGGACATGTCGGTTATCCAGGTGCCCATTTGCACTTCCTTTTCAACCCGACCGAATAAGTTGTAATATGTTGGATGAAGTTCTAGAACAACGGGAGCGCCTTGCAGTTCAGCATTATTAACAAGCAAATTCACTTCGTATTTCTTACTAAAGAATAGTGCACCTGCCGGTTTATCAGAACCCAGCAATTCACCCAAGTTATTGAGCATATCTTCCTGAACGTCTTTCAGGTGCTTAAGCGCTTCAGGAAGGGCAATGTATTTTTCTTCTGTTTCCTCAAACAACGCCTCAACAGCAAACTTGGCTACTTCTTTCTGAAGCCGGGAAACATTTTCGTTGGCCGTTTTTTCAATTTTTCGTCCTTCCCGTAATGCAGTTTTTATTTCATCAAAATACTGGGCTTGTTTCTTCCTGATTTTTTTCTGTTCGTTTTCATCCAGGTTGCTGAACTCTTCATTTGTCATGGGCTTTCCGTTGTGAAGCGGCACGGTAATAATATCAACAGGAGTTTCCTCGATTTGGATGTGATCTTTGAAAGCACGTTGCTTCACTGCCAGTAGAAGTTCTTCCTGTTGTTGTTCAAGAGCGTCAACAATTTTTTTTCTGCGTTTGATGTAATCTTCACTTTCAAAAGCTTTAATAAGGGTTTGCCGAGAATCGGCAATCAGGTTTTTAAGGTCATTCTTGAATTGGGTGCCCATTCCAGCCGGAAGCGACAACCGTTTAGGCTGATAAAGATCTTTGAAGTTGTTTACATAGCACCAGTCGGGCGGAATAGACTCGGTTCGGGCAGGTTCTTCAACAAATCCTTTTACTGCAGTTAATTTACCTGTACCGTGTCTTCCTGACACGTATACATTAAACCCCCGGGCCTTAATTCCAATTCCAAGCTTTAATGCCTTTACACCACGTTCCTGGCCAATAATTTTTACGCGGAATTGCGATTCATCCGGAAATAGTCGTTTTACTTCAATGGTATCGCAAACCGAACGAAGATCCTGAACTGTCAATGTGTGTATCATGGTGTTCGAGAATTTTACAATTTCCGGTAGGTAAAGCGTACCGGAATAGCCAGTTAAAAGTAACATCTGCAGAACAGGTATTTTGTGACGAATATCATCCGAATCTGCAACGTTATCAGTGATTTGCGTCATATCCTTTATTCAGGTTTAAAGCAATCTTGTTCTTGAATTCAGGAGATGAAGAGCATTCAACAACTATTCCATATAGCCGATATCCGACTGGTTATTAAAGCCGATACGCAAACCGAATTATTTGAAGCCGGATTGGAAGCTATGGCAGAAATTCTGAGAAAAGGAAGTTGTAAGGATATTTCGGTTTTACCCTTGCATGAGCGTTTGGAAGTATCATCGCCCGATCTTACTGCATTGCTGATTGATTTTTTGTCGGAAGTTCTGTTGTTCAGTCACACCAACAAAGCGGTCTTTTGCAATTTGGTTGTCGAGCAGATGAACGAAACTTCGATTATTGGTACAATACACGGCAAGCCGGTCGATGAGTTTGATGATGACATTAAAGCAGTAACCTACCATGAGGCCAATGTTCAGCGGAATTCGTTGAATCAGTATGCAGCCAAAATTGCATTCGTAGTTTAGCACCATTACCAGTATTCTGTAAGTATCGGATCCCCATTGATAAAGTCAATTGCTATACTTTACATTGGAGTCTGCAGATCTTAAATTTCTCCAAAAGAAAATGGTCTTTCTTCAGATCACAAAGTGATTAAAATCACAGGTTAAAACTACACCCATCATTTGAAATTCGGTAAGCTGGTGCAAAATTCCGCATGTATTAAAATCAATAATCATGGCAACGACTATGAACATTAAAAAGCCATCCTTAGAACTGGTATCCGGTAAGGGTACGATCGGTTCCATTGAGGCTGAGTTCAGCGGACGTTATTCCATTGCTGAACACTGGAAATCGGAACTGGAATTTTTCCAGGATGAGTTACAGTTTCTTCATACCCTGGTGAATAAATATTTCATTCAGCTTATTGGCTCAGAACATCTGGACAAAACGAAGAAGCTGGTGAAAAAATTTGGCGAGCTGGAACAGGGCCTCAATTTGCTAGCCGAACGGAACAGCAACTACATGGAGCACATTCAGGAATTAATTGAGAATGCTTTTGCCCATGATGCGCACCAGTATCGTGAAGAACATAGTGAACTGGAGAAGGAATTAATTGCATTCATGAAGAACTTCCGGATTGCCAAGCGGGAAGCCTTCCGATTAACAGAACAGGTTATTAAGTCAGAAAAATCGAAACATTTATTACAATAGGTCACACGGGGAACAGCCCATTTGGTTTTTCATACCGACCGGTCTTCTCCGTTACCTTAATGCGAAAGGCCACTGCGCGGAAATCTTTTTCCACAACTTCAGGTGGATGGGCATGTGCGGGCATCAGGGTTGAACTTGTTAATAGGGGCTGAAAACGGTCGGTAATTTTTTTCATAGCCTCGTGTTGCAGCTCTTCGGTTTTTAATTCTTCATATTTTCCCCATACAACAGCACTGCGCCAGTTGGCCATATTATCCGTGATGTCTACTTGTAGACAAACCCGTGGGTTTTTTCGCATCATCTGTATCTTCATTCCTTCCTTGGAATGCGCATAGATGTATTTACCATCATAAACGTAGGTTATTGGAACCACATAAACTTTGCGGTCTGCATAGCATCCAAGCCTGCCTATGTAGGCTGATCGCAAGAGATGTTCGATTTGTTCCTGGTTCAATTCACCCAACATGATATCAGCTTATCGATAACGTGTTTCGATTTTGTTTTACTTCTTTACGGAGCAGGTATTTCTCAAACCACCGGGCTGAAATTTCAGCAACTTCTTCAAGTGTACCGGGTTCTTCAAAAAGATGCGTTGCACCTTTGATGGTCTGTAAACTTTTTATTTCCGGTAATTTTTCAAGTGCCTGTCTGTTCAGTTCCATTACCTCACGATCGAGTTCTCCAACTATCAGCAAGGTTGGTGATTCCACCACATAAAGGTAGTTATCTGCTAAATCAGGACGGCCACCCCTGGATACCACTGCATGGATAGTTTCTTTCAGTATGGAAGCAGCAATTAAAGCAGAAGCAGCACCTGTACTGGCACCAAAGTAGCCAAAGGTAAAAGCTTTCAGACGCGGCAACCGCATTAAATACCGTGTAACTTTAACCAACCGTTTTGAGAGTAATTCAATATTAAACCGGTTGGCGTAAACTTCATCTTCTTCTTCAGTTAGCAGATCGAAGAGAAAAGTGCCTATTCCATGCTGGTGAAGCTGCCGCGCCACATAATTATTTCTCGGACTGAACCGGCTGCTTCCACTGCCGTGGGAGAATATCACCAGTGCAGAAGCATGTTCCGGAATGATTAATTCACCCTCCAGGCTCACATCTTCTTCCAGATCGATTTTCAGAATTTCCTGTTCCTGGGTCATACGTTTATTTATTTTATTTTAATCAAATTCGCACCATTTTTTCCTTCCTTCAATGATAATTATACGTCCGTAACCTGATCCTTATCATGGGTGAAATGCTTCTTAATGACCTAATTACATAAGCATTCAGTTTTACAAAATCCCGAATCGATGACCGATCACAACAGGCAATTGGCTGCATTGTTTCATGACATCGCGTTAATGTACCGGTTTCAGGATGGTAAAAACCAGTTCCGTGCACTGGCATACGATAAAGCATCACGCATTATGCGTGATTTACCCGAGGATGTTGAACAATACCTCAAGGAAGAAACACTAACCGAAATTCCAGGAATTGGTGAAAGTATTGCCCATGATATCACAGAGTTCATAAAGAAGGGAAGGGTACAACGATTTGAGGATTTAAAAGAGGAAGTGCCTTACGAGTTGATGGAGCTAATGGATATACGTGGTTTTGGACCGCAGTCGCTGAAACAAATACACAGCCGTTTAAAGCTTGAAACAAAGGATGAAGTAGTCGGGGCATTGCAAAGCGGTGCAATAGGCAAACTTAAAGGATTTGGTAAGAAAAAGGTTGATGGCATGCTTCGTAGTCTGAAGGTGCATAAAACCATTGAAGAACGTATGCTTCTTTGGGATGCTTTGAAAGCGGGTGAAAATCTG
>JALOMY010000132.1 GCA_025455225.1 Cyclobacteriaceae bacterium
GTGTGTTCCCGCTGGGCAAGCAGTTTATGGCTGGTTTAACGATTGGCCTTTAATCACGAATAAATGAAAATGGAAATGAAGAAGATATTATTAAGTACTATAGCAGCACTTGTTTTGGTATCGTGCAGCCTGGAGACGGAAGACCAGTCCAGTTTGAGCCCCGCTCAGGCGCTTGACAATACAGCTGGTGTTCAGAGCGCGGTGTTGAGTGCATACCGAAGATTGGCTGAATTTGATATATACGGTCAGCAAGCCATGATGCATGGTGATGCCCTGGCTGATAACTTCCAGATCGTAAACCGTACCGGTCGTTATGAGCAGGAAGTTGTGAATGGTGTTGGTACTTTTGCCAACCGTTGGGCGGTAGCCTATCGCGCTATTAACGATGCGAACTTCGTATTGAAATATTTGCCATTACTGAACATTAACCAGGTACCTTCAACGGCTTCGTTGAGTTCCCAAGAAGTTCTTGATCAGTTGGAAGGTGAAGCACGCTTTATTCGCGCCCTTGCTTATACCGAGTTGCTTCGTGTATATGCCTACGAACCCGGAAAAGAAGTGGGTAATTTCAACCTGGGTGTAATTCTGCGCGATGAACCTACAGAAGTAGTTTCTGACGCTGATAATCGTTCACGCAGCACCAATTTGGAGTGTTATGAATTTGTTGAAGATGACCTGCTCGCGGCCATCGATTTATTAATTACACCAGCTCAGCAGACTACGGCAGGTTTGTGGCCATCATCATTAGGTGCCATTACCAGCCCGTTCCGTGCCAATCAAGCGGCAGCGCATGCTTTGCTGGCACGAGTGTACCTGTACTGGGGTCGTTATGCCGATGCAGATACTCAGGCTACAACAGCCTTAAGTTTATTGGCCAGCCCGCTACCGGTAGCAGCAGCTTCCTACGTTTCATCCTGGAGTGCAACTACACACCCGGAATCAATTTTTGAAGTTGAAATTCGCCCGACTGACTGGAGCGGTGTGGATGGTCCGAACAACTCGTTGACATCCATTACCACTAACCTGGCATCCGGATTTCAGTATTGTGTGGCTGCAACTCCTGAGTTGATTGCGGCTCATGAAGCCGGTGATGTTCGCGTAGGTGTTTATGTTACCAACTCATCTACCCTAGACAAGCCTCAGGCCCGTAAATGGCCGGGCGAAAAGGGTGGTGGCGTTGAAAACTTACCGATACTTCGTAAAGCTGAAATGTATCTGATCCAGGCCGAAGCTCGTGCCCGTCAGAACAATGATGCCGGTGCACAAACGGCCATCAATATTCTGCGCACGAACCGTGGATTGACTGAAACCGTTTTAACCGGACTCGGTTTGATCGACCTGATTATGAACGAACGCAGGGTTGAGCTTGCCTTTGAAGGTCACCGCTGGTTTGACCTGAAGCGCAATGGAATGAATATCACGAAATCGGTAACATCCGGTGTATCCACACTGCCGTATACCGACTTCCGTATTCTTCAGCAGATTCCGAACGATCAGGTGTTGTTGAACCCGAACCTGGTGCAAAATCCGGGTTACTAACTTTAAATGAAGAGAACAATGAAAAAAATAAATCGTTTATCAAGTTTACTTTTCCTGGGCCTGGCAGCTGTGATGTTTTCCTGCTTTGAAGATGCGGGTACCGACATCCTGCTGGAAGACAGTTTTGTAGAGATCCAGGAAGCAACCACTTCAGGCGGATTGGATCTGAGCAAATCGTATAACCGTTTGAATGATGGTTTAGCCAAAAAGGATTCCATCCGGGTTAACCTGGTTGGACCTCAGCGCGGTTCTGCGGTGAATGTTAACTTTCAGATTGATGCATCCAGCACAGCCGTTGCCGGTGTTCATTACAACATGATCACCACGGGTACATCTGTTACCATTCCGGCAAATAGCAGTTATGGTTACATCTACTTTGAAGTATTGGCCGATAACATCGAGCCGGGTGAAGTGTGGAAGCTGAAATTCAACTTAACCGGTACCGATGCTGCTGATGTATCACTGAGCGAGAACTATAAATCGTTCACCCGCTCCATTCGCATCTTATGTCCGTTTGTTCGGGCTAATTTCATAGGTGCTTATAGCTGTCTTGAACCCGGTTATGGTACTTATACTGTTAATTCCGTTGCTGGGGCAACAGAAACATCAATTACCATTGATAATTTCTGGGATTTTGGAGGTGTTGTTACCTATGAATTTAGTACGACTTCCACTGCAGTAACATTAGCAACTCAAAATGTAACAATGGGTGGAGTTACATACGTTGTTTCTCAGAATGGAACAGCATTCTATGATGCCTGTGAGTATTCATTTGTTGTACCTTATCGGGTCGCTACTGGTGCCGGAGCAACAGTGGATACAAATACCCATACGTTTACTAAACAGTAATTATTTATTCGTTATTCGTTAAAAGGAATGGGCTTTAGCCCATTCCTTTTTTATTTGTCTTAACGTCTGTCTTTGGGTAAATTTGAAGTTCTTATGAAGCGAATAGTTGGTTTCCGCGGGATAGTCGTTTTGTTCTGCACCTGGCCATTGCTGGCTGTTTTTTCACAGGATCCGGTGCAACAAAAATCAAAATTGGAAGAGCTTTCTGAAACCGTTCATGCCCGATACCAGGAACAGTTTAAACGAGCACAAGCCTATGCACAACAACATAACATACCGATGTCCTACCGGGATGTTCAAGGCAACCTGGTTCTGCTGGTTGGTGTTGCCGATGACGGAACACCCATGTACGAAACCACCGACAATGCAGGAGCTGCGATTACAACCGGGGTAGATAAACTTCGAACGGGAGGCGGGTTAGGATTAAATCTTCAGGGCGAGGGAATGGAAGTAGGCATTTGGGATGGCGGTATTGTTGAAGCTCATGTAGAATTCGATGATCGCATTCTGCTTCGGGAAGGCTCAACGGAAGATTCGCACGCTACTCATGTTACCGGAACTATTCTAGCCTCCGGCATCAATGCCCAGGCCAAAGGTATGGCTCCGAAAGTCAAAGCCTCTGTCTACGATTTCAGCAACGATACTCCTGAAATGCTGGCGCTGGCAAAACCCGATCAAAGCGGTATCATTCTCTCCAATCATTCCTATGGTTTAATTACCGGCTGGCGGTTTAACGGGGGTTGGCAGTGGAACGGCAATGCCGCCATCAGCAACCTGGAAGACTGGCGCTTTGGATTTTACAGTTCGGCTGCCCAGCAATGGGATCAGTTGGCTGTGAATGCTCCCTATTATTTAATCGTAAAGTCAGCGGGCAATGACCGGACGGATACCGGTAACGGATCGTTTCCACCCGATTGCAACGGGGGCAGCGGGTATGATTGTATTTCCGATAAAAGCGTTGCTAAGAATATTCTTACCGTAGGCGCGGTCAATAAAGTTACCAGCTATACGGAACCCGCCAGCGTGGTGATGAGTTCATTCAGTTCGTGGGGCCCGACCGATGATGGAAGAATCAAACCCGACCTGGTGGCAGCAGGTGTAAATATTTTTTCCACGCTGGCATCAGAGACTCTTGATAATGCCTATGGAAGTCAAAGCGGCACTTCCATGTCGGCACCGAATGCAACAGGTTCATTGCTTCTGCTTCAGGAATTGTATAAAGGTCTTCATTCCGGCAATTACATGAGGGCACCCACCTTAAAAGCGTTGGCTATTCATTCGGCTAAAGAAGCCGGTCCGGCACCCGGCCCCGATTACATGTTTGGCTGGGGATTGCTCGATGTGGAAGCAGGAGCTAAAGTTATTCTGAATAAGGACGATCAGAACGTTTACATGATCGAAGAAACCCTGCAGAATGGGCAGACCTTTGAGTTGACCTTAAACCCGAAAGTCAATACTAAAATCACCGCTACGTTGGTATGGAACGATCCGGCCGGAACACCCGTAGCCACTGCGCTTGACCCAACCGATTTAATGCTGGTGAATGATCTGGATATGCGCATATCCGACAATGCCAGTAACGAATTCTTTCCGTGGATATTGAATCCGGGCGATTTGGGATCACCGGCAACCCGGGGTGATAACATTCGGGATAACGTGGAGAAAATTGAATTCAATGATCCGGAACCACGGGAATATAAACTAACCGTTCGCCATAAAGGCAATTTACAAGGGGGCCAGCAAGCCTTCTCCTTAATCGTACAATACACTTCGGTTAACGATCCGCGCACCGCGTATTATTGGATCGGAAGAAATGGTAACTGGAACAATTCATCAAATTGGTCACTGACCAGCGGTGGCCCCTCAGCAGGTGTGGTACCCGGAATAAACGACCGGGTAATCGTTGATGAAAATTCATTTAATGCTTCCGGTCAGGCCATCACATTAACCGCCAATGCATCGTGCCATTCTATTACGTGGCTGGCAAAAACACCATCGGGTTTATCCCTTAACAACCGCACGCTAACGGTAGCCGGTGGATTTACTGTTTCTTCTTCCGGTTTTTCGGTAACCAGCAGCGGAATTATTCGGTTCACCGGTGAAAACGAGCCCTACAGTACCTTGAATCTCGCGGCAGGTGATTTTACTTTGGCTGAACTGCAGTTTGATGGCGGGGGAGCTGAATGGCAGGTAGTAAGCTCTTCTAAAGTTGGAACGATTAACCTCATCAAAGGTACGGCCACATTGAACGATCAGCATTTTACTGTAGCGCGGTTGCTGTCTACCGGAACGGAAGACCGTGTCTTGCAACTTAATAATTCGATCCTCTCCGGTATAGAGAATATTCAATTGAACCCTACCGGACTTTCCCTGGCTTCTGACGGAGCGTACCTGAGAAATTCAACATCCGTATTTAGTGATCTGAACTGGAGTTCCGTTCCGTTTAATGGAACTCTTGAAATATCGGGCACCGGTAAACTAAACAGCACCGGGAGTATTAACGCAGTTAAATTTTCAGGACAACAACTCATTGAAGGCAGTGCAACGATTCAAAATGTTGATGTAGTTGTGGGGAGCCGGATTGAATTTTCATCGGGTTCACTTACATCATTTGGTCAAAACACTACGATCAATTCTTCTGCGTCAAATCGTACAACGTTGATCGCCAGTGGAAGCGAACCTGCTTTGCTGCAGTTTGAAGGACATTACAAACTTTGCTTTGATAATCTTAACATTACCCGCGTTAACCTGGAAGGTTCAGCCGTAATCAATTCTGGGCCGGGTAGCGTGCTTGTTGAATCAGAAAACTGGGTTCAGGAAAATTGTGACGATGTACTCTTCCCTGATTTTGAAATCCGCTACACGTGTGTTAACGGGTATACTGAATTTATCGACAAGAGTTCAGGAACAGTAACGTCCTGGCAATGGAATTTCGGTAATCCGGCTTCAACCAGTAATTCGTCAACACTGCAGAATGCGTATCACAGTTATGAATCTACCGGCAATTTTACCGTTACCCTGGAAATCGGAAATGGAAACGATACGCGAAGCTATTCGCAGGAAATAGAAATTATTGAGAATACGTTGATGACGAATTCAGTTATTTTATCCGGTAATAACCTGTTTAGCCAACGATCAGCACCGGAATACGAATGGTTCCTCGATAACATTGCCCTACCGGGTTCAAATTCCCGAACCTTTAATTACAACGGTGAGTTCGGATCGTACTTCGTGGTAACCAAAGATGGTACATGCAGCCGTGCATCAACTCCTTTTGTTATAACCGCTGTTGAGGAACCAGTCGTTTCAGACCGGCAAGTTGCGGTATATCCAAACCCGGCAACCTCCGATCTTACCATTGAAGTACCTGATTCAATGACCGGTGCACAGGTGGAAATAATAACTTCGCATGGTGTTGCACGGCATACTACAGTTCTTACTGAACCTGTACTTCACCTGGATGTTCGCTCGTGGCCATCCGGATTGTACTTTGTTCAAATAAATAAAGAGTCCATTCGTTTAATTAAAAAGGTAGTCATTCGCTAAAATCATGATTCGAATCGTTATATCAGGAATACTTGTTTGTTTTTCATACATAGCTTCGCAGGCTCAGATTTCCAATGTTCCGGGTGCAGGAAATGAAGTGCTCCGGGAAAAAAAATATACGGATGTTGAAGGTTCTCCTTATCTCTACCCAGATTGGAAATCAGGATCAGTAACCGATAAGAATGGTAAATCATTTCCTAACACCCTGATCAAGTATGATGCCTACAAAGATGTGGTTGAGATCAACCAGGAGGGAACAGTACTGGTATTAAGCAATAATTTATACCCGACTTTTACGATCAGTTTTGCCGAAGCAAATTCAAACAAAGTAATTAAGCACACCTTCAGATCGGGTTATGACCGGGTTCCGGGCTATGGTTCAAATGTCTATTTCGAAGTATTGGGCCAGGGTGAAATGGTTGTGCTGAAGAAGTACGATGTTAAATTCATTGAAGAAGTAACCAATAATTACGGAACAGCAGCTCAGGTAAAACGATTTCAACGAGCTGAAAAGTACTTTTTGATAAAGAATGGACAGGCAGCTGTTGAGGTAAAGCTAAATACCAAATCCGTGTTAGCAGCTATTGGCGATAAACAGGCCGAACTTGAAAAATATATTTCGAAAGAAAAGCTGAAGCTTAAAAATGAAGGTGATCTTCTTGTGCTACTTGCCTATTATGAAAGTCTCTAGACTCGTATGATTTACATTTCCCGCAAAGAACATTTTAACGCGGCCCATAAACTATATAATCCGTCCTGGTCGAGGGAAAAAAACGTTGAAGTATTCGGACCTTGTGCGAACGAAAACTGGCACGGGCATAATTTCGATTTGATCGTTACCGTGAAAGGAATTCCGGATCCGGAAACCGGGTTTGTGGTCGATCTGAAAAAACTAAGTACACTGATTCGAACGGAAGTGGTGGATAAGCTGGATCATAAAAACATTAACCTCGATGTAGAATTCATGCAGGGAAAAATGGCAAGCTGCGAAAACCTGATCGTAGAAATATGGAAGATTCTGGAACGTTCACTTCCATCCATTACATCGCGTGGAAAATTGCACTCCGTTCGTTTGTATGAAACGCCACGCAATTATGTTGAGTACTTCGGAGAATAGAAGTACCTTATTGTGGGAATTATCAATCCGATGAAATTTTACTTTGTTGCCGGTGAGCGATCAGGCGATTTGCATGGGGGAAACCTGATCCGCGAACTTCGAAGCCTTCATTCCAATATTGATTGCCGCGGCTTTGGCGGGGACCAGATGATGCTGGCCGGTATGGAAGTAGTAGTTCATTATCGTGAACTTGCGTTCATGGGATTTACTGAAGTAGTGGCGAACCTGTTTACAATCGCCCGAAAACTCAGGCAATGCAAGGAAGATATCCTGGAATTTAAACCGGATGTTATTGTATTGATTGATTATGCCGGGTTTAATCTTCGCATCGCCCGGTTTGCAAAAAGCCAGGGCATCAAAGTCTTCTGGTATATATCGCCTAAGGTATGGGCATGGAATCAACAGCGGGCGTTGAAATTAAAAGCAAACATCGACCGAATGTTTGTTATCCTTCCTTTTGAACAGGAATTTTTCAAACAGCACCAATGGGAAGTAGATTATGTAGGCAATCCGGTTCTGGATGCTGTCAAAAACCATAGTACAGATCCTGATTTTTTGAATCGTCATAACCTGGATCGGACTAAACCCTTGATTGCCTTATTGCCCGGAAGCCGGGTACAGGAAGTAAAACGAATTATTCCTGAAATGGCCAG
>JALOMY010000133.1 GCA_025455225.1 Cyclobacteriaceae bacterium
CGGGCAAGGTAGGTTTTACCGGTACCGGTTTCGCCTACCATGATTATGTTTGATTTCTCAATCGTTATGTCCGTATCCACCTTTCGCTGCATCAACCGCTTGTAGTGATTATACACAGCAACAGACATTACCTTTTTGGCTTCATCCTGGCCAATGACATACTCATCCAGAAATTTCTTGATTTCGCGGGGCTTAACCAGTTTAAAATTGGGTGTTATGCCCGCTTCTGCCTTGCTCTTTTTTTCTTCCTGCAAGATCTGGTTGGCCTGCGTTACACACTTATCACAGATATGGGCGTGTATTCCCGATATCATCAGGTCAACATCCTTCTTGTTTCTACCGCAAAACGAACACGTAACTTCAGCCATGATTGAAATTTGAAATTGAATAGATTAGCCGGCCAATCTGTAACCTACAAAAATACCACTTAATCGGTGATTTGGCTAACTTCTTAAAAATGAGTTAAATACGTTTTACTTCTTGCGTTCCAGTACCTCATCAATCAAACCGTATGATTTAGCTTCGGTTGCCCGCATCCAGTAATCTCGATCCGAATCCTTTTCGATCTTATCGTAAGTCTGTCCGCTGTGCTTGGCAATGATATTATAGAGGTCTTTCTTAACCTCAAGGGTCTGGCGAAGTGAAATTTCCATATCCGATGCCTGGCCCTGCATGGCACTCATAGGTTGGTGGATCATGATGCGTGAGTGGGGAAGGCCCGCTCTTTTCTTTGGGGCACCAGCGGTTAACAACACGGCACCCATTGAGGCTGCCAAACCCGTACAGATGGTGGCAACATCGGGATTAACATATTGCATGGTATCGTAAATGCCCAAGCCAGCATAAACAGAACCTCCCGGACTGTTTACATACATGATAATGTCTTTTTTAGGGTCTGCCGATTCGAGGAATAGCAATTGGGCTGTTATCAGGTTGGCGATCTGATCATCGATGCCCATTCCCAGAAAAATTATACGGTCGGAGATCAGGCGGGTAAAGACATCAATAGCCCGGAAATTACCCGGTCGTTCTTCAATGACATACTGGGTCATGTTTTCAATTTTCTGAGCATAGCTATCAATAGTGTTTCCGCTCATGCCCAGGTGATGAACTGCGTATTTTCTGAATTCGTTGTTGGTATTCATAGTGAAATCGGTTTGCGTGTAATGGGTTTCAAATTATACTTTTTGATGATAGAATCGACTAAATTCGGTATAAATCTGAGTTATCTAACCGAAATTAAACAAAAATGGTTTTGAGGCATCCTCAAAACCATTGTCGTATTGGGAATTAAAATAGTTTAATGCCGGTGCTCTTCAACCAGTTTTTTGAATTCATCGACCGAAACCTTCTTTTCAGTAAGGGTAATGTTTTCTTTTATAAACTTCATGATTTTCTCGTGCCTTAGCTGGTTGTACAGGCGCATGAAATTCTGACCATTTTCATGGGATAAATAATTATCCGTAATGGCATCCAGCCGGTCGCTTAATTGATCAGCAATGGCTGGCCCGCCAAACTGACTGATGATCATTTCTTTGGCTCGTCCTTTTACCTCGTTTGCATCCACCTGGATTTTATGATCCTCAGCAATTTTATTCTTAATTAAATCCCACTTCAGGCTTCGAAGGTATTCATCAAACTCCTTGGCTAATACATCATCGTTAATTTCACCTTTACCGGTGGTTTTCAACCAGGTTTTAAGGAAATCATGCGGCAAATTAATGGTGGTTTCCTTCAGCAAATGATCTTCAATGTGGTGATCAAGGAAATGTTCGGTTTCCCGTTGATAATTACCGGAAATTGTTTCCTTCACTTTTTCACGAAAACCTTCTTCCGACTGAACCGCATCTTTTCCGAAAACCCGGTCAAATAATTCCTGGTTCAGTTCGGCTGGTTCAGTTCGGCTGATGTTGTTGATAAGCAAGTGGTATTCGCCTTTTAATTGTTTGGCTTCATCTTCAGTTACATCCAGAACGGTGGCAAGGTCTTTAACTTCATCAAATAATTTTTGAATGTCGAAGTTAACCACATCTTCTTTCTTTAGTCCGATAAATTGCTTCTGCTGTTTTTTATTGATTTTGTCGGAAGCAATGTAAACGTTGTGCTTCTTTTCCGGATCCGCAACTGAATGTAACTCGCCAAAGAGATTGTCACCGGCTTCACTTAGTTCGGGGTAATTAACCTTTCCGAAACGCTTACGCAAATCATCAATTGTTTCCTGAATAACTTTCTCATCCACTTCAATCGGGTAGGATTTGATTTTGACTTTAGGCGACAGTTCATAAGCAAAATCATCCACCATGCCGATCTGGTACTCAAATTCAAAATCCTTTTGCGATTCCCAGTCAATGGTTCCGGCTTTTTCAGCAACCGGTAACGGTTCACCGATAATGCGGAGTTTATTACTCTGAATGTATTCGTTAAGTTTATTGGATAATAATTGATTGATTTCTTCAACAAGTACCGATTTCCCAAACATGCGTTTGATAACACCGTGGGGAACCTTACCCGGTCTGAAGCCTTTCAGGTTCGCTTTGCGGGCATAGTCTTTTATTTTTTCTTCAACTCCGGTTTGATAGTCGGGGGGGGTTATTTTGATTTTGATAAATCCCTCCGTGGAGTTTTTCTTATCTAACGTGATTTCCAAAACGATATTGATTTAATGACTTACAATACAATACAGAACCCTCCATGCCGGGCAACCAGGATTAATTATGTGCGGATGGAGGGACTCGAACCCCCACGCCTTGCGGCACCAGATCCTAAGTCTGGCGCGGCTACCAATTACGCCACATCCGCATATCCATTGAATTCGTTACCTTTTCAGGTAATCGCCACCGGCTTTGTAAAGGGAGCGCAAATTTATAGATTATTCGGAAATTCAGAAGTCTGATTTTGTGTTAAATTAAAGTGCGGTATTTACGTAAAGCCAGGCAGTAAAATCTATAATAACCGATTGCAGAGAATGGTCATTGATGTAGAGCAGGAGAAAAGGGAAATCATAAACCGGTACCGGAAATTGCTAAGAAAGGCAAAACCCATTCTAAAAGATGGGGATGCCCGGCAAATCAAGAAAGCGTTTACAATGGCCCTTGAGGCGCACAAGGATATGCGCAGAAAATCAGGGGAGCCTTATATATTCCATCCGCTGGCCGTAGCCCAGATTTGTGTGGAGGAAATCGGCTTGGGAACTACTTCGATTATCTCCGCTTTACTTCATGATGTAGTTGAAGACACCGATATCGAGTTAAGCGATATCGAACGCATGTTTGGTAAGAAAGTAACCCGGATAATTGATGGCCTTACCAAAGTTTCTGGTGTCTTTGAATTCGGTACCTCTCAGCAAGCCGAGAACTTCCGGAAAATGTTGTTTACCCTTTCGGAAGATGTACGGGTAATCCTGATCAAACTGGCCGACCGGTTGCACAACATGCGCACACTTGAAAGCATGCCGCGAAATAAACAGCTGAAGGTTGCCTCGGAAACCATTTACCTCTATGCACCACTGGCACATCGGCTTGGACTTAATGCTATCAAGAGTGAATTGGAAGACTTATACCTGCGATTCACCGACCGGGCTGTATACGATTCGATCGTTCGCAATATTGATGATACCCGGGCATCAAGAAATAAATTCATCAAGCAGTTTGTTCAGCCTATCCGGGAAGAATTGGATCGCCACAAAATTAATTATGAAATAAAGGGCCGTCCAAAATCCATATTTTCTATATGGAATAAGATGCGCAAACAGAATATTCCGTTCGAAGAGGTTTACGATTTGTTTGCTGTCAGGATAATTATCGATACACCGCTTGAAAATGAGAAGGCTCTTTGCTGGCAGGTTTATTCCATTGTAACCGATTTCTACACACCCAACCCGGATCGGTTACGCGATTGGATCAGCACACCGAAAGCCAATGGATATGAATCACTTCATACAACAGTTATGGCAAAAAACGGGCAGTGGGTAGAAGTTCAGATTCGTACCAAACGAATGGATGACATTGCAGAGAAGGGATATGCCGCACATTGGAAATACAAAGAAACAGCGGCAGCGCATGAATCCAACCTGGAGAAATGGCTGATTAAAGTGCGGGACACATTACAGCAGAATGATCACTCAGCACTTGACTTTGTAAATGATTTCAGGGGAAATCTGTTCAGCGAGGAAGTTTTTGTATTTACACCCAAAGGAGAATTAAAAACCCTTCCTTATGGCGCAACGGCACTTGATTTTGCATTTGAAATTCATACACAGGTTGGATCAAAATGTATAGGCGCCAAGGTTAACAACAAACTTGTTCCCATCAATTATATCCTGAAGAATGGTGACCAGATCGAAATACTGACATCCCAAAAACAAAAGCCTCATGAAGATTGGTTACGGTTCGTTGTCAGTTCAAAAGCCAAGAGCCGCATCAAAGATGTACTGAAAGAGGACAAGAAGAAAATTGCGGAAGACGGAAAAGAAATTCTGTTGCGAAAACTCAATCAGATGAAAATTGATTCATCGCAACTGATTATTGAGCAAATGCGTGAGTATTTCAATGCGCCCTCGCATCTCGATTTGTATTACCGAATTGGTAAAGGAATAATTACCGTTGCCGATATCAAGCGGTTTAAAGAGTACAAACCTAAATCACCCCTTAAAACAAGACCCAACATCCGGGTTGCCGATGCTAAAACGATTGAACAGGAGATTACGAAAATCAAAGGCCGGTACGAAGACATCCTTCTTATTGGGGAAGACATGGATGTAGTGGATTATAAACTGGCCAAGTGTTGCACGCCCATCCCGGGTGATGACGTATTCGGATTCGTAACGGTAAATGAAGGAATTAAGATTCACCGCACAACTTGCCCGAATGCGGCAGAATTATTGGCCAATCACGGTAATCGGGTGGTTAAAGCCAAGTGGACGTCACAGCATGAAGTTGCCTTCTTAACCGGTCTTAAAGTGAGGGGTACTGATCGGGTTGGATTGATTAATGATGTGTCGAAAATTATTTCGGAAGAATTGAAAGTGAATATGAGTTCGATGTCGTTCTTCACAGATTCAGGTATTTTTGAGGGTGAAATTATGCTTTATGTTCACGATACCCGCCATTTGGAACAATTAATCAATAAACTGGAGCAGGTAGAGGGTGTTGTTAAGGTAAGCCGCTTTGATTCTAAATCGTTAGAATAATTCCTTGCGAATATCCGGTTTGAATGGGGCTTACCGGTTGTTATCTTTGTTGGCTTAATAAAAATGGCACACAGTCAGAAAGTTTACGAAGAAGTAAGAAAGATATTCTCTGCCTATCTGGAGAACAAAGCGTTGCGTAAAACACCCGAACGGTACGCTATCCTGGAAGAAATTTATTCCAGGAACGGTCATTTTGATGTTGAGTCCTTGTACATCAGCATGAAAAATAAAAATTATAGGGTGAGCCGGGCTACTGTATATAACACATTGGATTTGCTGGTTGAATGCGATTTGGTCAGTAAACATCAGTTTGGAAAAAATCAGGCTCAATACGAGAAGTCCTACGGTTATAAACAGCACGATCATTTAATTTGTACCGATTGCCATAAAGTGGTAGAATTTTGCGATCCGAGGATTCAGAACATTCAGAAAACGGTGGAAGAGATACTCCATTTTAACGTGGTGCATCATTCCCTGATTTTATATGCTTCCTGTACCAAACCCAATTGCGAAAACAGGAAGGAAGAAGTAAAAAATTAGAGGCTAATAATTGAAGATGAAATACACCAGCGAAATTAAAAATGACACCATTATCATTCACTTATCAGGTGACTTGATCGGTGAAAATGAAGGAACCGGCATACTGTCCATAGCCACTGAAGCCATTCAACAGCAGATAAGCAGTTGTATTATTGATATTTCCGATTTACGCTACATCAACAGCAGTGGCATTGGAGTTTTAATTACCGTACTGACCAAGTTCAGAAATAAAGGCGGTGAGGTGTATCTGCTTAACCCTTCAGAGAGTGTCAAGAAGTTGCTGGTAATTACCAAACTTAATGCAATATTTCAGGTTATTCACTCGGTTGAAGAAGTAGTAAAATAGATCATAGTAACTAGATAGAACTTTACAGATGGCAAAGGTTGATGTTCTGCTTGGATTGCAGTGGGGTGATGAGGGGAAAGGTAAGATTGTGGATGTATTGGCCCCGAAATATGATGTTGTAGCAAGGTTTCAGGGCGGCCCTAATGCAGGTCATACCCTGGAGTTTGATGGCATCAAGCATGTTCTGCATCAGATTCCTTCAGGGATATTCCGGCAATCTACCAGGAATATTATCGGCAATGGCGTTGTGCTCGATCCGGTTGTTTTTAAAAAGGAAATCGATTCACTTCAAAAATACAACCTGAATACCCGTGAGAATCTCTTCATATCGAAGAAGGCATCTTTAATTATACCAACTCATCGTTTGCTGGATCAGGCCTACGAACAAGCAAAAGGTGAAAGCAAGATTGGATCAACATTAAAAGGAATTGGCCCTACCTATCAGGATAAAATTGGTCGTCAGGGATTACGGGTGGGTGATATTCTTTCAGACAAGTTCACCGAAAGATTTAAGCATCTTACCACGCTTCACTTTAAAATTTTAGAGAACCTGAACATCACCTATAATTGGCCTGAACTTGAAGTGCAATTTCTTGAAGCGGTAAACTTTCTCAGGCAATTCAAGCTGGTTGAAAGTGAGTATTTGATCAATCAGGAGATTAAAAATGGCTCTTCTATTTTGGCAGAGGGCGCTCAAGGTTCATTGTTGGATATTGATTTTGGTAGTTATCCTTTTGTAACTAGTTCCAATACGGTTACCGCAGGGGCTTGTACCGGTTTGGGGATAGCTCCGCGATATATTGGTGAAGTTTTTGGCATTTTTAAAGCCTACAGTACACGTGTGGGTAGTGGCCCGTTCCCAACTGAATTATTGAATGAAGAAGGCGAATTGATGAGGAAGCAGGGTAATGAATTTGGTTCTACAACTGGGAGACCGCGTAGGTGTGGATGGATCGATATTCCTTCCTTGAAATATTCAATAATGATCAATGGAGTGACCCAGTTGTTTATGATGAAGGCTGACGTTCTTAGTATTTTCCCAACTATTAAGGTCTGTACTCAATATAAATTGGCAGACGGAACAATCACGGAAGCACTGCCTTATGAACTGGTCAATGAAAAAATTACTCCGGTTTACAAGGAATTAAAGGGTTGGAATAGAACTTTATCAGTAAAATCAATTCATGATTTTCCGGATGAGCTTACGCAATACATTGATTTTCTGGAAGATCAGCTTGAAGTCCCAATTACACTTATCTCCACCGGACCTGACAGAATACAGACCATATACAGGCCGGTTTCAGTCGTTTAAATTTTTTTAGGAGCCTATTGCAAATTGGATATTCGAAATATACCTTTGCACTCCCTTTTGGGTTAGGGGCTGATGAGTGGTGGAGGAGGAGAGTCTAAAGGGGGCTAATGAGATAAGCCGGAGGGGTTTATTTTATCGAGATGGCTTAGGATTTGGAGACTGGCCAGGGAAAGCCGTGAGGTGGCACCGGGTTGGTTGAAGGGTAAACAAGCCATTAGACGTTCTTTGAGTGGATGTTAATTGATAGCGGACGCCCGGTTCTTGAGAGAGGACTTGGGTAAGAAGTAATGAATGAATTATAGCCAG
>JALOMY010000134.1 GCA_025455225.1 Cyclobacteriaceae bacterium
AAAGATGAAGTCAAACACGGCTACATGCTGATCGACCGCGGCATTACCTATGCGCCTGATTTTCTAATTAATGCCGGTGGCTTAATCAATGTGTATAATGAATATCTAGGCAACTACAACCGTTCCCGCGTTTTTGAACATGCCGATAAAATCTACGATACCTGCCTGAGCGTATTCAGGCTGGCCGAAGAAGAAAAAATGAATAACCAGGAAGCCGCCATTCGCCTGGCTGAGAAGCGCATTGAAGAAGTTGGCCGGGTAAGAATACCGCGCTGATCATTAGCTAATGTTTCAAGTCGTCTGTAGCTTTGTGCCGCAGACGACTTTTTTATTACTAATTCCGTTCTTTGAATCATGCTTAACCGTAGGAGCCTCCGCATCAAAATAATGCAAAGCTTAGAAAAAAGAGGCCTTGAAAGTTTTCAACAGTGCATTTGAAAACAACAAACCGGTAGAGCACGATGATCCGAAGGTTGTAAAAACCGTACAGGAGAGCCTCGACCTCTATAAAAAAACAGTTAAGAAAGACCTTGATTACTTTGGCAAGAACCTGGTTAAAGAAGTTGAGAAAATTTACACGCACTATCTTTCCGTATTAAACCTGGGCCTGGCGTTGGCCGATGCTGCAGAGGCTGACAAAAAAATCAACCATTCCAATTTTCTGAAGAATTCCTGGATTAAAGCGTTGCGTCAAAGTGAAGAATTAAAGAAGGAAACACTCCGGCTTCATGCAGGCTGGGAAAAAAAATCAGACCAGGTAAAGCTGTGGCTTCGCGATGTTGTGAAACAGGATGCTGAGTACATGGATTACCTCGACCGTAAGGCTCCATCGGCAGAAGACCAGAAGCGAATTGTCAATCATCTTTTTCGCAAAATCATCCTGGGCAAGACCATCATCAACGATTATTTTGAAGAAGAAGTATTACGATGGGCGGAGGATCGGGAGATTATCAAGGGGATGGTTGATAAAACCATTAAATCGTTTAATCCGGAAGCGCCTCAGCCGATTACACTTTATTCTCTTTCATTAAACTGGGAAGAGGATTTACAGTTTATCGAAACCTTGTATCACGGGTCCGCTGACCTGCCGGAAGAATATTATCAATTAATTGCTGAGAATACCCGTAACTGGGAAGTTGAACGGTTGCCCTTGACCGATCGGGCTATATTAGAGATGGCAATAACTGAGATGATTTCATTCCCGGGTATACCGGTAAAAGTTACTATTAATGAATACATCGAGCTGGCGAAAGCCTACAGCACACCGAAAAGCCGTCAATTTATTAATGGCATTCTCGATGTTATTTCAAAGGAATTGAAATCCAGAGGGGTTTTAAAGAAGAGCGGAAGGGGCTTAATGGACAATAAATAGCGATTTTTCAATTCCCGGGTTTTTTTTCGTTGTTCAGTTCAAACAATCCTCCGGGGAATGTAATTTTGAAGCGGTTTGGCCGGAGATTGTCTTTAATTATTGAAATCTTCCAAATACTGATCAAATTGCAGGCGTATGAGTAAAAATAGCGGAGATACCTTAATGGCTTTTATTGCGGGAGCAGCAGCTGGTGCCTTACTGGGCATTTTATATGCACCGGATAAAGGTGTGCATACCCGTCAGAAACTATCGTTCCAGCTGGAAAAGTACCGGGAGATGTTGCAAAACCTGATCAATGATTTTGTTGAAGGCAAGGAAACACCGTTGAATTCAGAGGCTAAATCGATGGGCCAAAAAGTTGTTGACGATGCAAAATCGAAAGCCGAAAAACTTTTGGAGGATGTTGATGAACTTTTAGATCAGATTAAGGGTAAGAACAAATAACTGAATTGAAAATAATATGAGTATGATGATGGTACGTAAAAGCTTATGGGTAATTGGTTTGATAGCCGTTTCCATAACGGCTTGCAGGGACAAAGAAGCAGAAAAGAAAATTGCAGCCCTCGAAGCACGCCTCGCAGAGGTTGAGAACAGTAAACGGGCAGCACCCACCCCTGTGGCACCGGCAGCGAATCCTGCTGATCAGGTTAAACCTGAAGGGCCCCTTCCGGCTATTCAGTTTGCCAGCCAGGAGCATGATTTTGGCACGATAAAGGAAGGCGACAAAGTAACGCATGTTTATAAGTTCAAAAACACGGGCGATGCTCCCCTCATCATTGAGAAGGCCCAGCCTACCTGCGGATGTACAGTACCTGATTGGTCGAAAGAACCAATTCCTCCGGGTGGCGAAGGATATGTAAAGGCAGAGTTTGACAGCAACGGCAAACCCAATATGCAGCACAAATCCATTACGGTTACTTCCAATGCATGGCCAAAACAAACCATACTTACTTTTAAAGCAATGGTTACACCACGTACGAATACACCGGTTCAATAGCGAACTAATTACATTTTCTTCATCCCAAATCCATTACGGGTTTGGGATGATTATTTTTAACCAATATAAAACCAACATCTACTATGTTTACTCCAATTCTTTTACAAGCCCAGGCACAAGGAAATAACTACAGTTTTTATATCATGATGGGTTTGATGATCGTGATCTTTTATTTTTTCATGATCAGGCCTCAGCAGAAGAAGGCAAAAGACCAGAAAAAATTTATTGATGATATTCAAAAAGGCGATTACGTGGTAACCGTTGGCGGTGCTCACGGAAGAGTTGCTGAAATGGAAGGGGATACATTTATTCTGGAAGTTGAAAAAGGCGGACGCATTAAGTTCAATAAATCGGCCATTGCCATGGATTCTACCAAAGCGGCCTATAAAAAGTAACATCATCAGAGTGATGGCGGTACCTGCTTGATGAGTTTACTGAGATCCATATTCAACATCTTTCGATTCCATCGCAAAAACTGGAAAGCAGTACTCTTGTGCATATTGGCAGCCACTATTTTCTGGTTTTTCAACGCCCTGAATGAAAATTATTCAGCCAATATCAATTTCCCGCTGGCCATTGAATATGATGAAGAACAATATGTTCCGGTTAATCCATTGCCAGAACAGGTGCGCATGAATGTAAGTGGCCTGGGTTGGGATCTGTTCCGTAAAAGTTCAGGTCTTAAAGTGCCGCCTTTACGAGTATTGCTCGATAATCCCACAGAAGTAAAAAAGATACCCGGCAGTTCTCTGCTTACTTTGCTTTCACCTCAACTCGAAGGATTGCAGATCAACCTGGTGTTAACTGATACGCTTCAGATTCAAATCGATCATAAGGCAAGCAAAACTGTTCAGATTCAGCTAGGCCAGGTTGATGCGCATCTCAGAAAAAATTATGGATTATCAGCGTTGCCCAGGGTTCAGCCAACTGAAATAATGATTGAGGGCCCACAAAGCCTGGTAAACCGTGTACCGGATACCCTGGTTCTGGCTTTACCGGTAAGTGACCTGGAACGCAATTACAGCGATGAGTTACCAATTCCTATGGAGAACGACCGGGTAGTCTGCGATCCGCCTGCAGTTCAGGTCATGTTATCCGTTGATCGGATGGTAAAGGTTACCGACACCATTCCTCTTCATATTCTGAACATACCAAAAGAGGTGAAATCAGCCATGCTGATAAAGGAAGTATCGTTTACGTATAGCATTCCTTCCAGTCTTTCCCAGACGGTAGTCACCGATTCCATCAGGGCCGAATTGGATCTTGCCGGGTTGAAACGAGGCCGTCATAAATTTGCCCCGGTAATAAAAGGACTTCCGGCTTTCAGTCAGATCGAGCGCATTGATTCGGTAGAACTTTCTTTCATGCCGTGAAGAGGCCGCTTCAAATTGGAATTACCGGGGGGATAGGCTCAGGCAAAAGCATTATTTGCCGGGTATTTACTTGTCTTGGAATTTCCGTATACGATGCCGACAGCCGAGCGAAGGCAGTTATGACCACCGATGGAATATTGATATCCCAGATCAAAAAAGAATTCGGAGGTTTGTCATATGATGAGCAGGGTGGCCTTAACCGGCAGTACCTGGCTCAGACTGTTTTTCACGATCCGGACAAAGTAAGAATCCTTAACCAATTGGTGCATCCTCGTGTTAAGGAAGATTACGTTCGGTGGCTGGAGGATCATAAACAAGAACCTTATGTATTGAAGGAGGCTGCTTTGTTATATGAAGCGGAATCCGATCAGTCACTTGATAAGATTATCGTTGTATACGCCCCGGTTCATGTACGGTTGAAGCGGGTATTGCAACGTGATGCTCACCGGAACGAAGAACAGGTAAAAGCCATAATGGGTCAACAGATGAGTGATGAGGAGAAAGTAAAACGGGCTGATTTTGTTATCCTCAATGATGATTCAAAACTGGTACTACCCCAGGTTTTGGAACTGCACAGGCGGTTTCTTGCCGGGAATTAATTGATTGCGCTTTTCATTACTAAACACTTATGAAGAAAAAGATAATTACCATAGCCATTGTAGTTGTGGTTGTTTTCCTGCTGGCCTTGCCCAAGTTGAAATTATTCAGCTCGGAAGAGAAAGAGGCTATGCCTGCAGGAGGCGGTGCTGGTCAGGCAAAATTACCGGTAGAGGCTATTGTAATTAAACCGGAGCGCCTTGATAACAAATTGATCATAACCGGTTCGGTGCTACCCAATGAATCGCTGGAACTGAAAAGCGAAGTCTCGGGTAAAATCTCCAGCATTTACTTTAAGGAAGGTAAAAAAGTACGAAGAGGTGATCTGCTGGTTGAGATTAACGATGATGAACTTGTTGCCCAGTTGGAAAAGCAAAAGTATAACCAGAAGCTCAATGAGGACAATGAATTTCGACAACGCAAATTGCTGGAGAAAGATGCAATCAGCCAGGAAGAATATGATAATGCCCTCAACCGCTTAAATACCACCTTTGCCGATATAAGACTATTGGAAGCCCAGTTGGCAAAGACCAAGATACGGGCACCTTTTGATGGCACCATTGGTTTGCGTTTTGTCAGTGAAGGTGCATTTATCAACTCAAGCACGGTTATAGCAACGCTTTATAATTTAAGCCCGGCAAAAATTGATTTTGCTATTCCGGGCAGATACAGTACGCAGATTGCTACAGGAAAGAAAATCTATTTTACAATTGAAAACGACAGTCGGGTATTTGAAGGTGCTGTATTCGCAATAGAACCACAAATCGATCCCAATACGCGTACATTAAAAGTTCGTGCTATTGCCGATAATAGGTATAATCTCTTGTTGCCCGGGCAGTTTGTTCGTGTTGAGTTGATTCTGGAGACTGTGCAAAATGCAATCCTGATACCATCGGAAGCCGTTGTGCCTGAACTTACCGGACATAAGGTTTATATCTCTAAAAACGGTAAGGCTTCAGAAACACCGGTAACAATTGGCATTCGTACCGATCGCAACGTAGAGATTATTTCGGGCGTGAATCCGGGTGATACAGTAATTACTACGGGCATGCTTCAGTTACGTAATGGCATAGATGTAGCCTTAACAAAAGTTCAATAAAAAAGAAGAACATGGCGAGTTTATCAACTGTAAGTATCAACCGACCTGTGCTGGCTATTGTCATGTCGCTGGTTATTATACTTTTTGGTTTAATCGGTTTTACTTACCTGGGGGTGCGTGAGTTCCCAAGCGTTGACCCTCCGGTTATTTCTGTTTCAACTACCTACGTTGGTGCTAATGCGGATGTGATTGAATCACAGATTACCGAACCATTGGAAGATGCGATTAATGGAATCTCAGGTATCCGAACAATCACGTCATCGAGCCGGGAAGGAAGAAGCAACATTACCGTTGAATTTGAACTGGGTGTTGATCTCGAAGCGGCCGCGAATGATGTACGCGATAAAGTTTCAGGTGCAATTCGGAATCTTCCACCGGATGTGGATCCACCGGTGGTGGCGAAAGCTGATGCCGATTCCAGCCCCATTATCTTTTTCTCGGTAGTAAGCGATAAGCGTGATCTGCTGGAATTATCACGCATTGCTGAAGTAACTTTTAAAGAACGACTTCAAACCATTCCTGGAGTAAGTACGGTAAACATTTGGGGACAGCGCAGATATTCCATGCGTTTATGGATGGATCCGATTCGCCTTGCATCACTCAAACTGGCACCATCTGATGTACTTCTGGCGTTGAACCGGGAAAACGTAGAACTTCCTTCCGGACGTGTTGAAGGACAAGCAACTGAACTAACGGTTCGCACCGTAGGCCGATTGGTTACCGAAGATGATTTTAACAATCTGATTATTAAAGAAGATGGAGATAACATCGTCCGTTTCAGTGATGTGGGCTACGCTAAATTGGGTGCAGAAAACGATCGTACCATTCTTCGCAGAGATGGATATCCCAGCGTAGCACTTGCAATTGTCGCACAGCCTGGTGCCAATAACATTGATATTGCTGACCAGATGTATGCACGGCTCGAACAGATCAAGCGTGATTTACCGCCTGATGTTACTATTTTTTTAAGTTATGATTCAACTCAATATATCCGGGCTTCAATCACGGAGGTTCAGGAAACTATTTTACTGGCTTTTATACTGGTGCTTTCAATCATTTTCATTTTCTTAAGAGACTGGCGTACTACGTTAATCCCGGTTGTTACCATTCCAATTTCCCTGATCGGAACGTTCTTCTTAATGTACTTGCTGGGCTTTACGATCAATGTTCTCACTTTATTGGGTATAGTATTGGCGATTGGTCTGGTTGTAGACGATGCCATTGTGGTGCTCGAAAATATTTACACGAAAGTTGAAGAAGGCGAAGATCCCATGAGTGCTGCCCGAAAGGGAGCTATTGAAATTTATTTTGCTGTTATCTCAACCACAATTGCTGTGGCAGCTGTGTTTTTACCGGTAATTTTCCTGCAGGGATTAACCGGAAAGTTGTTCAGAGAATTTGGACTCGTTGTAGCCGGTGCTGTTGTAATTTCTTCTTTTGTTTCGCTTTCATTAACACCTATGATGTGTTCACGAATTTTGAAGCAAAGAGAAAAACAACCATGGCTCTATCGTGTAACGGAACCATTTTTTGAAAAGCTGAACGCATTATATGCCTCATCGTTGCGAGGCTTCATGAGAAGAAGATGGTTGGCTTTCGTAGTCATCGCTGTTTCAGCCGGTTTGATTTATTTATTCGGTATCACGTTGCCTTCCGAGCTTGCGCCAATGGAAGATCGCAGTGAGTTCCGTCTCCAAATGCAGGCCCCGGAAGGAGCCACTTATGAATACATGGATAACTATGTGTATTCCATCACCGATTCTATTCAGAATGGTTGGATACCTGAAACCAGTGGTTTGATCAGTGTTACAGCGCCCGGGTTTTCAGGAGGAGGCGTTAACTCAGGTTTCGTTCGGGTGATTCTTACGGATGCTCAGCAACGTGACCGCTCACAACAGGATATCGCAGATGATGTTGCAGCCCGTGTACAAAAAATGAGTGGTGTGAGAACATTCGTTGCACAACCTCAAACCATTGGCGACCGCAGAGGAGGTCTCCCGGTCCAGTTTGTAATTCAGGCGGCCGATCTTGAAAAGTTAAAGCAAGCATTACCCGATTTTGTTGCTAAAGCTTCTGCCAGTCCGAAATTCACTTTTGTCGATCTTGATTTGAAATTCAACAAGCCGGAGATCAACATTTCAATCAATCGCGATAAAGCCCGTACCCTGGGTGTAAATGTTTTTGATATTGCGCAAACCCTTCAATTGGGATTAAGCGGATCGCGCTTTGGAAACTTTATCATGGACGGTAAGCAATACCAGATTATTGGTCAGGTGGAACGAAGCGACCGAAATGAACCTCTTGATTTAAAAACATTGTATGTAAAAAATAAGCGGGGTGAATTAATTCAGCTGGATAACCTGGTTACTATGTCCGAGCAGAGCAGTCCACCGCAATTATATCGTTTTAACCGTGAAACCTATAGCACCAGTTTGGACGGTACTTCCCGCGAATTTGCCGAAAGTTCTTCAACCATATACCAGGCATTTTTAATTGCTTTAGCCATTATTTATCTGGTACTGGCAGGTCAGTTTGAAAGCTTCCGCGATCCGCTGATTATCATGTTTACAGTGCCTCTTGCATTGGCTGGCGCACTGCTGTCCTTGTGGTATTTTGACCAAACACTGAATGTGTTTAGCCAGATCGGAATCATCATGCTTATTGGTCTG
>JALOMY010000368.1 GCA_025455225.1 Cyclobacteriaceae bacterium
GCTTATCGAGGAAGGGCTTGTCGCCTTCGGGAGATGATCCCATGCCCGTAAGAAAAATGGAATTGTCTTTGTTCACCACCAGGGTTGCGCGGCCATAGGTATTAAGCGAGGTAACCACGTTTCCAGGATCATTGTAAGCATCTTCGTAATTCCGATCAAAAAGTACCTGGGTTGTTGAAGTGGCAGGATTAACCTGGTACACTCGCTCTTTACGGTCGCTCCACCAACGTTCATAAACCAGGGCTACGTTATCATTGCCCCATACTATTCGGGAGAAGCGAAGCGGCAGGCTGATAAGTTCTTTTGGATTACCATCAAATGGGTATTCCCAGGTGTAAACTTTATCTCGTACATCAGCTTTTGTTTTCGGATCGCCTCCATCCTGGGCATGCACCCAACAGATGGTTGCCGGTTTGTCGTTTCGCCAGCTATAATTTCTTGGTTCCCGCTGGGTGGCGTTGAATCCGGTAGGTATGCGGCAAGTGTTTTAACCAGTTTACCTTGTAAATCAATTACCCTGGTTTTCTGTGGAAACAAATAGGCGGGTACGAGATAGGAATACGGGTGATGAATTGTTTCAATTAATAAAAACCGGCCATCGGGTGATGGGCTGAACCCGGAATGGATGGATGATGCAGAAGCAATACGTTCTGATCCGTCCGGGTTACGAACCACCAGGTCGGAACTGGAATAGTAGTCGAAGGCTGCTTCATCATATGGATTTTTCAACAAGTCCTGGTAAGTACGCGAGGGGGCTTTTCTTCCCAGGTTTTCTTCAATGATCGGACCGGTTGGTATTCTTGATTTAGCCGGTAAAGGTTTAAGATTTTCAGGGACAGCAGTAAAGACTAAGGTTTGTGAATCGGATAACCACGTAAAGGCGGTTCCCAGGGTCGCGTTAATCTTTCGATTCGTTGCCCTTGATGCAATACCTGTTGTTAAATCAATCACCCAGAGCTCAATTCCTTCCGGATTGTTATGTAGAAATGCCAGCTTCCGACTGTCGGGTGAAAATGAAGGACTGCTTAATAAGAGAGGTGATGGAAGATTTTGGATTTCTGATTCTGCGCCACTGCTGAGTTTTTTTACTTTCAATCCGATGATGTAATTGCCTCGGCTGGGACCAAAGTTATCCGGATTAATACGCAGACCAGCAATGCGTAACTCCGGCCGCGAAAGTTGCTCAATGGTTGGATAATCCGATCGTTCCATAAGGATCAACACTTGTTTATCGGGTGAAAATGTGACGAACGGAGTCAACGGAGCCTCAACCAATCGGGCGATTTCTTCCGGTGGTCTTTGGTACGTCAGGTTTTCCTGGGCAATTGCCGGTAATACGGCCAGGAACATCAGGTAAATTATCTTCTTCATGGATATCGGGTATTATTTGTTTTGGATGAATTGAAAGGTAACTGAATCCAGTTACGTAATCCAGCGAAAAGTGAAGATCGCGTAGACAATAAAAAACCCCGGCTGGGATTCAACCGGGGTTTTAACGATCATTTCTGTATTTCGGCTATTCCTTAATTTCCATTCTTTAATTTCCATTCTTTGATCTGCCGTTCGAGTGAATCAGTTGCTTTCTGAATTCCTTCTTCGAATGATTCATATTGCTTTTTAACGAACAAGTCGTTTCCAGGAATTACGGCACGCACTTCACAAACTTTGTTATCTCGTTTATCCGATTTTTCAACACGAAGGATGACACGGCATTCGATAATCCGGTCGCTGAAGCGTTCCAGTTTACCGATTTTTTCATCAACAAAATCCAGCAGTTCCTGCCGGGGGTTGAAATCAAGCGTTTGAACGTGAATTTTCATAACAATCGGTTTTCTTTTTCTTTATTCTATTTACTATTAAGTAACTCATACAATAGGTAACATTCCGCAACGAAGATCATTTTAAACCGATGATCTTTATCATCCGGAATGTGTTGCAATAAATTCAACTAACCGGTTAATTCCTATTATTTTAATCAGGGTTTTAAAATCAGAACCCGGTTTGTACTCGATTTAATTTCCTCCAGGTTCATCATCATCGCTCTGAATTCTCCTTTCACGAACATTTCAGCCTGATCGCTGTAATGCGGGCTCATTATATTACCGCTTTGCCCGGTAGGCGAGACAGTGATGCCATTGTCCAAATTACTGAAATCGGTAATTTTCCGTAAGGCCGGTCCGCCCACTACGGGGAAAAGGCCATCGGTACTGAGCTCAAACAGCAAATTATTCAGCACTTCATTTCCACCTCCTACCGGAAACGATCCTACATTAAAGAATTTATCGAGTGGTTTAACAGCTCCTAATGGATGCGGATGTGTAAGTGTGTGAATTTTATTCCATTTCCAGGATTCAGGATTTTTTCCACAAATGGAGGTGAGGAGTTCCACGGCATGTTCTGCGGCATGAGTTACCACTGCAGTTCGGTTTTCAATTTCATCAGGCGTGTTTATGTCATCCCACCAGGGTGATTGCTCATTTCGTATAAACGGCAGGTATGAATTTTTTGGAACGGATGTTTTCAGTATCGATTTCAGGGCTGTAGTTCCAAGTTCATCTTCCATGGCGTGATAAATTACCTGCGATAAGAGGTTATAAAATATGGAAGGAGCTATGGCTTCAGCATCATCGGCTCCGTTCCATTCCTTTAATTCTTTGATCAGAACTGAAAATTCATTGTTCGAGGGGCTGGCTTCCAGTATCGAGGCCAACGCATGCGCAATTTCTGCGTTCATATGCGAAGTCACATCAAGAACAATTCCCTTCATATCATCAAACGAGTATTTCTTGTCTTCCGAGAGCAACTCAACAATTCTT
>JALOMY010000135.1 GCA_025455225.1 Cyclobacteriaceae bacterium
AACCAGCGCAACCTGGATCGCCTGGGTATTGGAGAAGAAGATTATCAGGTAACCGGAAGACCGGATGACAACAGTGTGGAATACATTATGTGGCTTACATCCGATAAAGCCGCAGAACTTCGCTCCTTGCCTTTCATTAAATCGGTAACAGAAGAAGTTCAGGATCAATCCTATTCCATATTCCCCTACGCTGATTATTATGGAAACGGATCCGGAACTGAAAATCAGTTAAACTGGACCCTTGATAATTTTGGTCCTCTGTGGATACCTAAGAAAGGTTCTACCATCTCAATCAACGACTCAACGCTGGCTCTGTATGGTTTCATTATCACGCATTACGATCATCAGGCCGATGCACGGATTGACAATAAGAAATTATTGATTGATGGTAAGGAAGTAAACTCGTATACATTCAACCAGAATTATTATTTCATGATGGGTGATAACCGTCATAATTCACTCGACTCACGGTATTGGGGATTTGTACCGGAAGATCACATTGTAGGTAAAGGATTCTTTATTTGGTTATCGCTTGATCCCAATAAATCGTTCTTAAGTAAAGTGCGGTGGAGTCGGTTTTTCAAAATGATTGACTGAACCCTGCTGTTTCGACCATCTGATCGGCTATCGTTATCAGATCACCAGTCAATATCTTTTAATCCTTTACTTTTCAGGTATTCGTTTGCTTTACTGAAATGCCTGCATCCAAAAAATCCACGATCAGCCGAAAAGGGAGAAGGATGTGCAGCCATCAATACAAGGTGCTTGTTACGGTCTATAATTTCACCTTTCTTTTGTGCATAGGCCCCCCACAGAAGAAAGACTACATGTTCTTTCTCCTCTGAAATTTTCCGGATCACTTCATCCGTAAATGTTTCCCATCCTTTATTCTGATGGGAACCCGGAGTAGATGCCCGCACTGTTAAAGTTGCATTTAATAAAAGTACCCCTTGCCTCGCCCATCGCTCCAGGTTACCGGTTGTGGGCATGGGTTTACCCAAATCCACGCGGATCTCTTTAAAAATATTGACCAACGAAGGGGGCATCCGAATTCCATCATGAACCGAAAAACATAACCCATTCGCTTGCCCGGGGCCATGGTAAGGATCCTGCCCGATAATCACCACTTTTACCTGGTCAAAATCACAGGCATCAAACGCTTTAAAGATCTCCTTGCCCGGTGGATAAACAATCCCAGATTGGTACTCCGATTTCACAAAATCGGTAAGTTGGGTAAAGTAAGGCTTGTTGAATTCAGTGGTTAACCTTGATTTCCAGGAAGGTGCAATTTTTACATCCATGCCCTATATTCAGTAAAAACAGGCCGAATTTTCATGAAAGATTGATAATTCCAAAAAATTAATATTTTTGAAGCGAATGGTAACGGAAATTACACAAGGCATTCGGGTCTCCGTTGAAACGGAATACCAGCCGGCTTACTCAAGCCCAAGCCAATACCATTATGTATTTACGTACCGGATTACCATCGAAAATCAAAGTGATAATACAATCCAGCTGTTGCGCAGACACTGGTTTATAGCCGATGCAGGCTTTAGCCCTCGCGAAGTAGAAGGCGAAGGCGTAGTTGGTCAACAACCTGTATTGGAACCCGGTCAGGCTCATCAGTATGTTTCAGGCTGCAACCTGAAATCAGGTATTGGTAAAATGACAGGTACTTACCTGATGGAACGAATAGTTGATGGCACCCAACTGCAGGTAAACATTCCTGAGTTCGTGATGGTGGCTCCTTTCCGACTCAATTAAGTGCAACTTCGTTTTAAGATCAGTGCCTATCTGCAATATTGGCTTAATGCCGTTGATGAACATTCCCTGCACTCTCCTTTCCTGTTTGAATTCTACAGACATGTTTTCAAACCCAGGCCTGATCCAGACCCAACCATTGAAGCTCTCCGGAAAAGTTACTTGCACAATCAACGCATATTGAAACTTGAAGATCCTGGAGCAGGATCCAAACATGGCTCTGATCAAAGACTGGTACAACACATTGCACGGTATAGCTTGAGTCCGGTGCGATTTTCTTCACTCTATGAACGATTAATCCGTTACCGGAATATGCTCACCGTAATTGAATTAGGAACCTCCCTGGGAATTAATACCTTATATCTCTCAAAACCAGAAGGTGTCCGGGTATACACATTTGAAGGAATTCCGGAACTTGTTCAGATAGCACGTCAGAATTTTAATTCAATGAATCGGACAAACATTAATTTGATAGAAGGCAATCTTGATACTACGCTGGCTTCTTTTATCGACACAATTCCTTCGGTTGACCTGGTGTTTATGGATGCGAATCATCGGTATGAACCAACGATGCGCTATTTCGAAACACTTTTACCCAAATGCGGCAATCATACCATCATTCTTGTAGATGATATCCACGATTCACCCCAGATGGAAAGAGCCTGGGATAAATTACGCCTTCATCATCGGGTATACACTTCGGTAGATGCGTTCCGGTTCGGAATCCTGTTTCTGGATTCCAGCCTTTCAAGACAACATTGGTACTGGCAATTTTAAGTTGATTTCGGACTAAATAACCTTAATTTTGCACCACCTCTTAATATAAATCCTATGAGTGAGCCAATTAAAAACGAATCTCAAGTTCCTGACCAAGCCCCTAAGTCCAATAAGAAATATGCCATCATCATCGCTGTTTTATCGGTGATCATTATTATACAATTCGTCAACTGGTATTTCAATCGCCAGGAACGAGAACAGTTGCGCGTGGAAAAATCGTCTACTGAACAAGAGTTGGCAACAACTATGCAACGGTTGGAAGAAATCCGAACCGAGCTTGATCAGAAGATTGTTGAGATTCAAAAGTTGGGTGGCGACATTTCTGAATTAACCCGTGCGAAAGAGGAAATTGAAACCGAATTAAAACGAACGAGAAGGGCAAATGGCCAGGTCATTAAAGAATTAAAAGACCGTGTGGAGGGTTACGAAACATTACTTAAAAATAAAGATGAGGAGATCGAGAAACTCCGTAATGTCAACAAAGAATTGCTGACTGAGAATACCTCGCTAAAAACGGAGAAAAATGAGTTAGGGGATTCGATCAACCGGTTAACACAGACTAAGGAAGAACTTGCCAGTAAAGTAGTAATAGCTTCCCAGCTTAAAGCAGAAAATTTCAGAATTGTTTCAGTTAATGATCGCGGACGTGAACGTGAATCCCCTTTTCGAAGCCGGCAGGTGGAAACCCTCAAAGTGGAATTTAACCTGGCAGAAAATAATGTGGCACCAATCGAAGGAAAAAAAATTATGATCCGGATTGTGGATGAAAACGGGCAAGTATTATTTGATGTCGCCCGCGGATCCGGAACTTTCCTCTATAACGGTAAGGAAGAATTTTACACAGCCTCCCAGGAAATCCTGTTTGATAATACAAGGCAAAAACTGACTTACCTTTATGAAAAGGGCTCGGAATATGCGCCCGGTACTTACCGCCTGGAGGTCTATTGTCAGGATTACCTGATGGGTTCAGGTTCATTTGTGGTCAAATAAGACTTTACAGGTATACTAATTCCAATGGGCTGTTTCTGAATTGAAAAAGCCTCAAAAAGGGCAAAAAATGAGGTTTTAGCCTGCTAAAACATGGCAGACGAATATTTTTTCCTTAAAGGATCATTGGCTATATTTGCACCCTCATTTTAAACACATTTAAACATTTATGAACAATTACGAAACAGTATTCATTTTGAATCCCGTTTTGTCTGAAGATCAGATGAAGGATACTGTTGAAAAGTTCGTTAAGGTGTTAAAGAAAGCCAATGCTGAAGTTGTAAACATCGAGCATTGGGGTCTTCGCAAACTGGCTTATCCGATCCAGAAGAAGTCGACCGGTTTCTACAACCTCATCGAGTTTTCATCAGCGCCTGAAGTGATCGAGTCACTCGAAACGGAGTACAGACGTGATGAATCGGTGATGCGCTTTTTAACCATCACCCTCGACAAACATGCCCTGGCGTACAACGAAAGAAGACGTAAAGGCGAATTCAAAAAAGAAAACCGTAAACCGGTACGCAAAGCTGAGGAGGAGCTGGCCAAATGACATTAATGAATGAACCGATTAAGCGTGTAGAACAGAAACCCAAGTACTGCCGCTTCAAGAAAAACGGAATCAAGTACATTGATTATAAAGATCCTGACTTCCTGTTGAAGTTTGTTAATGAACAAGGCAAAATTCTGCCCCGCAGGTTAACCGGTACAAGCTGGAAATTCCAGAAGAAAGTATCCCAGGCCGTTAAGCGTGCCCGTCATATGGCAATACTTCCTTATACGGGTGACTCATTAAAGTAATTTCCTGAATTTCTTAACGAATCAGACTATGGAAGTAATATTAAAACAAGATATACAAGGCCTTGGATACAAGAACGACATCGTGAAGGTGCGTGCCGGATACGGAAGAAACTATCTGATCCCGAACGGACTCGCTTTGATCGCCAATGATTCCAACAAGCGCCTGATTGAAGAGAACTCACGCCAGATGGCACATAAAGCTGAAAAGCTTAAACAGGATGCCGTTAACCTGGCTGAAAAAATGAAGGATCTTACCGTAGAAATCCGCACTAAAGCAGGAGAATCCGGAAAGATTTTCGGTGCAGTTACTGCCTTGCAGGTTTCTGAAGTATTAAAGCAAAAAGGTTTCGAGGTTGATCGTAAGAAAGTTATTTTTAAAGAGCAACCCAAGCAAATTGGCACGTATACGGTTACGCTTGACCTTCATAAAGAAGTAAAGCATGAAATCAAAGTAAACGTAGTATCTGAATAATCAGAATACACAAAAACAAAAACCCCGGAGCGAAAATCGTTTCGGGGTTTTTGTTTTTATATCCTTTCTATTCATCAATTTTAGGCTAACTTTCATTTACTGGAAATCTGACAATGAAATCCTTTCGCACCGAACTTTACCTGCAGGCATTCCCTGAAAAGATTCAATTGAAGGATACTTTAGTGACTATGGGCTCGTGCTTTGCCGAAGTAATTGGCCGGTATTTATTGGATTATAAATTTACTGTTCTCAATAATCCGTATGGCACTACTTATAATCCGCATTCCATTCATATACAGTTATTGCACAGTTTGTATAATGAGCCAGTTCCTGAACATACGTATCTGGAAAACAATAATCTTTATTTCAATTATACTTTTCATTCCTCAATTTCATCTGACTCCAGCGCTTCATTACATAATCAACTTACGGAATTAACCGGTACTGTACATCATAGGCTTGCAGGTGCCCACTGGTTAATCCTTACGTATGGAACAGCCTGGGTCTATAGGCGCAAAGACACCAGTGATATTGTGGCCAATTGCCATAAAATGCCAGGTAATTTGTTTGAAAAAGAACTTTTAACACAAAAGAAGATTATTGAATCGTTTGATACGGTCTATAAAGCAATCAAATCATTCAATCCAAATTTGCGTCTTATTCTTACCGTAAGCCCGGTTCGTCATATCAAGGATACCCTGCCTTTAAACAACGTAAGCAAATCGGTTCTTCGATTGGTTTGCCATACACTAACCCAGCAATACCGGGATGTATATTATTTTCCGGCTTATGAAATCATGATGGATGATCTTCGTGATTACCGGTTTTACAAAAGCGACATGATTCATCCTTCTGAAGAAGCTGAACAATACATCTGGCAAAAATTCTCCAGCTCCTTTTTTGAAGACGATACACATAGGTTTATTGATGTTTGGAAAGGAATTCAATCGGATTTAAAACACAGGCCGTTTCACCCCAATTCACCAGGCCATCAGCAGTTTCTTCACAACTTACTTCGGCAATTGAATGAAGTAAGCAAACAGGTAAATGTAGATTCAGAAATCAACCTTGTGCGCAGCCAGATCAACTAATTAAAATGATATTTTATGGCCAATGCCCACCCAGATAAGAAACCGAACCATCTAATCCATTCAACTTCACCTTACTTATTGCAACATGCCTACAATCCGGTTGAATGGTATGAATGGGGCGAAGAAGCATTAAGCCGGGCTCGTGAAGAATCCAAACCCATTCTCGTAAGTATTGGGTATTCATCCTGCCACTGGTGCCATGTAATGGAACGTGAATCGTTTGAAAATAATGACATCGCCCAATTGATGAATGCGCATTTCATCTGCATCAAGGTTGACCGGGAAGAACGTCCCGATATCGATCAGGTATACATGGATGCTGTGCAGGCTATGGGTATACACGGAGGATGGCCGTTGAATGTATTTCTTACCACCGATCAAAAGCCATTCTTCGGAGGCACTTATTTTTCACCATCAGCATGGACCAATGTTTTGAAAAATATTTACATCGCCTACGAAACACGTAAATATGAGATTCACCAATCGGCAGAAGAGCTGGCTCAACATCTTGCCGCGAGCGATCTTCACAAATATTCATCACTAAGCCGAATGGAAGATCTTAAGGATGGGCTAAACTCCATCTATACTAATATTGAAAAGAAATTTGACCCGCTATGGGGTGGTGTTGATAAAGCACCCAAGTTTATTATGCCATCCATATGGCAGATGCTGCTGCGCTACAATCATTTAACCGAAAACCGCGCTGCCCTTCAACAGGTACAAATCACACTTAACAAGATACTTGATGGTGGAATATACGACCAGATTGGCGGTGGATTTGCCCGTTATTCCGTAGATGCAGAATGGTTTGCACCTCATTTCGAAAAAATGCTCTATGATAACGCTCAATTGATTTCGTTATACTCGGAAGCCTATTCGGTAACCTATAACCCGGATTATAAACGAGTTGTTTTTGAAACATTCGATTGGCTGAACCGGGAAATGTGTGATGCCAATGGCGGCTATTATTCAGCACTGGATGCCGACAGCGAGGGAGAAGAGGGCAGGTATTACACGTGGACACTCAAGGAGATAACGGATATACTTACAGATGAAGGCAGACTGTTTGCTTCGTACTTCGGTGTTACACCCGAAGGTAATTGGGAACATGGAAAAAATATTTTGAAACGGGTTGTATCGGATGCTGATTTCATCCGGGAACATCAGTTAACCGATTCTGTTCTAACCGAAAAACTAAATACCTGGAAATCTACTCTTCTCGCTCAACGAAATCAACGAATTAAACCTGGTCTGGATGATAAAATTCTGACCGGTTGGAATGCCATGATGATTTTGGGCCTACTCAGGGCATACCATACTTTTGATTATAAACCGTTTCTGGAGTCAGCCTTAAAAAACATCAGTTTCCTGGAACGGAACCTGATGGATGGTGAAAAAATTTACCGGTCTTTCAAAGGAACACGTTCCTCCACCGAAGGATTCCTGGATGATTATGCTTATGTACTATTAGCATATCTTCAATTATACCAATCTGATTTTAACGAACACTGGCTCTACCGGGCAAGTGGAATTCTGAACTACGTCATCCGGAATTTTTTTGACCCCCGTGAGGGATTATTTTATTATTCCAGCGAGTCAGCAGAAAAACTTATTGCTCGTAAAAAAGAAATCTTTGACAATGTAATACCTTCATCCAACAGCCTTATGGCTATTG
>JALOMY010000136.1 GCA_025455225.1 Cyclobacteriaceae bacterium
CATTCACTACTACACCTTGTATGTTCTGGGTTTGCCTGATGTCTTGAAGTGGATTTCCATTGATAAGAACCAGATCGGCAACTGCACCGGGTTTTATCAAACCGCTATCAGCAAGCTTCAGGTAAGAAGCTACGTTTACCGTTCCGGTTCGCAGAGCCTGATACGGGGTAAGACCGCTCCCAACCAGATAAGCCAGTTCGTTATGGGTTGAAAACCCGGGCACGTTAAAAACCTGGGGGGCATCACAGCCGAGCAATAATCCAACTCCATTCTGCTGGCACTCAAGTATCAATTGCCTGCGAAGCTTAATCAGTTTCTCAATTTTTGCTGCATCGTAATTCGGATTAGCCTGCAGTGATTTTTTAGAAGTGATCCATTGATCAACCACTTTAGGATTCATGTATTTACTATGCGGATCATTACGGAACGATTCGGCATCATACGAAGGAGCAAACCAACGTTCAGCTAAGGATTGTGTGGGCACCACCCAGATATTCTTTTCTTTCAGTGCTTTCATTAACGTAGGAATCCGGGATGCATCGGCACGATCGCCAATAAACATTCCGAAAAGACCCGCTTCCTGTTCGGTAACCGTTTCGATTCCCGGAACAAGGGCTTCAACAAATCCGTCAAGGTGATCAATAGAAGAATAGCCTGCTTCAATGGCACGCCACACGCCTACCGCCCAGGAAACATGACCTGCAAACGGAATTCCCACCTCGTTAGCAGTTGATGCAATTGCCGGAAAGGTCTCCAGGTTCAATCCGGGGTGAAGCTTTAGAAAATCATAGCCCATCTCCTTTTGCTTCCGAACCATTTCAGCACCTGCTTCAGCCGTCTTCACACTGATGCCATTAAAGGAAGGTCCTGTGGTATAAAACCTTGGTCCATTGATCTGTCCCTGCTGAATCATTGTGCGCAGTTCCAAATGCTTGGGATGACCCAGCATGCCGCGAATGGTGGTGATGCCATTAGCCGCAAAAAGAAACAATACTTCTTTCATGGGTTCCAGATCATCAATGGGTGGAACATGGGCATGCATTTCGGCAAGGCCCGGAATCAGGTACTTGCCCTTTCCGTCAATTACCAGGGCGTCTTTACCATACTTCAGTCGCTTACCCATAGCCGTTACTTTCCCATCTTTAATGATCACGGTCTGATCAGGAATAACGCGTTCTTCGTCCATGGGAATTACGGTAACCGATTGAATAACAAGTTCCCGCTGACGTGAGTCAACCCATTGCTGGGCGATGGATTGCACAGGCAAGATCAAAGCTAGCAGGAGCAAAAAGGTAATGCGGTTTCTCATAGTTATGGGGATGAATTCTTCCGATAAGTTACCAAACTTTATCTTTACCTGATTGCTGTTATGCGGTTCTTACAATGCCGGACAAGAAAGACGATAAAAGGAAATTGTACTTTATAGGAATTCTGCCTCCTTCACCTTATTATGAATTAGCCCATGCCTTAAAACACTATTGCAAAGAACACTTCCATACGAGTGGAGCGCTTAAATCGCCTCCTCATATTACGTTGCATATGCCGTTTAAGTGGAGCGAAGACAACGAAGATGAATTGATTGATAAACTAAATGGCTTCTCATTGCAACAAATCTCATTTGAAGTAACCTTCAACAATTTCGATTGCTTTCGGCCACGCGTTATATTCATTGCCTTTAAAGATTCGGGGAAGCTGACTGAATTGCAACACAACCTGAAACAGTTTTGCAGACTGGAATTGAATGTTCCCAATACCGGTAACAAAGAATTACCCTATCACCCGCATCTGACTATTGCTTTCCGTGATTTGAGCAAACCAGCGTTTCGTTCAGCCTGGGAAGAATTCAAGGACAAAAAATTTGAAGGTCAGTTTACGATCAACACACTTGTCTTGATGAAACACAATGGAATGTTTTGGGAGGTGTTTAAACGGTTTGTCTTTGCGGTTTAAGAGGCGAGCTGTAATGATATATTACTTTTCGCAGAAGCTTCCTTTGGCAATCCAGAGTTTTTTAACTTCAAACAACATGGTGCCTCCTTTAATTGACGGATCATTTTCAAAAACCTCCGCCTGAACTTCACCTTTTAAGATCAGAATGCCCCCTTCCTGCTCGCCAAAGGTTCCTTCGGTAATCACATTTCCTCCTTTAGCTAATTCACTGATATAGTCTTCGTGCTTTTTCAGCATAACGGGATAGTCGCCAACGGTCTCTTTATGAATGTTGGATCGAAACCGAACAAAAGAGTAGGTTACCATAGTGTATGGTTCTTTAACGGTACATACAGAACCTATTCTGGGCTGATAGGGAAGAATCTCTACTTTCCAGCGTTGGGCTTGTACGCCCGGATCCGTGCTAATCCACTGACTCGCTTCTTCCGTTGATTTTGTGTTCATAATAAATATACCTCCACCTCCATCAAACGGACCTGCGGCCAGCAATTTGCCTTCGTTTGCCAATCGCGACATGTTGTCCATATGCCCTTTCATGATCTTATCTACTTCTTCTTTGGGAAGTTCTGGTTTATCAGACCGGGCATTTAAGAATACAAACGTGTACGACTGCGTTCGGCCCAGGAAGGGTAATGCCAAAAACAGAAAAACATAAAGGATACGCATAACTGTGGATGATCGTGACATGAAATTAGAAAGTTTAATTCTTTCTATCCTGTATTTCTGACTCAAGCGGAAAAATTCACAACTCAAATGGCCCTGGTCAGTGCTTTTACCAGCCGATTCAAATCAGCCGGAGTATTGTATACGTGAGGCGATACCCGAATTGAATTTCCACGAAACGAGACATAAACTTTATACTTAGCCAGTGCTGCCTTTATTTTATCAGCATCCACCCGGGCGGGCATCCGGATTCCAAATAAGTGGGACCCTCTCCAGGCCTCATCTTCAATGATAAATCCTTTTGACCGTAGTTGCAGGATGGCTTCTTCGCTAATGCTTTGGCAATATTCCTGGATTCGGTCAACTCCCCAATTATTGATTTGACGTATAGCGGTAAGTAACATCGGCACACCAATAAAATTACTGTGTTCGCCTACTTCGTACCGGAGCGCACCCGGCTGATAGTCATCCATGTAATTGACCAGCCCGGCAAAATTTTCACTGTTCTTTCTATTGATCCAGTTTTCTTCAATGGGCTTTCCATTGTCGAAATAGTTACCGTAGTAAGCCAGGCCAATGGAGTAAGGGCCTAATAACCATTTATATCCTGCACACACCAGGGCATCGGGTTGAATTTTCTGAACATCAAACGGAAAGGCTCCAACAGATTGCGTTCCGTCAATAATAAGTAATGCATTTACTTCCCGGGAACGCTTGCGGATAGCCTCGAGATTAAACAGGGTACCATCTGCCCAATGAACCTGGCCGATTGCCACCGCGCGCGTTTGGTTATTGATGAACTCCAGAATTCGTTCGTTCCACTTTTTACCACGCTGATCAAATTCATCCGGTGGCGTTATCACCTTAACCTCTGCACCGGTTTCATCACACAATCTTTTCCAGGGATAATAATTGCTTGGAAATTGTTCGGCTACCACCAGGATATGTTCACCCCGTTTAATGGAGAGGTTCTGAACTACATTGGCCATGCCGTAAGAAACGGAAGGAATGATTACAATACGGCTTGGGTCTTCGGCCTGGATAAGCCGGGCATACTCACTCCGCAAGGCATTACTGTCACTAAAAAAATCTTCGGCTGAAATTTGCACCGGGTTTCGCTTTTTGCGCATGGCCTGGATGCCCGACTTCTCCACACTTTTCAGCATGGGCGACATATAGGCACAATTAAGATACGATACCTGGGAAGGCAGTGTGAATTTGGCGCGTTTGGAGGTCAGCATAAAGCAAGATTATCAATTGAGCGCAGAATAAAAACGAAGATTCATAGAATTACTTCGGGCTTTTCCAGTCGAAGGTATTGATCAAATGCATGATATCTTTCTTCATATACTCAATGGCTGGCTTCAACGAATCATTTTGAACGCGGGTATCGAAGTAAAGTGCTCCGCGGAGAAAATTACGGGTGGAATCGGTAATGGTAAATTGCATCTGGCTGGGAACTTCACCTTGTAATTCTACTACCACGGCCGTTTTACCCGAAGGTGTTTTTACTATTACTTCGTCAATTGCATACGCCTTGATCTGATGCTTGGCTGCGAGCGTATACGCATCATTCATAAATTCCTTTAGCAATTGTTCGCTGTTGTTTATGGGTTTGTAGGTAATGTGAATGTTGGATTTCAAGGAAGGGTAATAAATTTCCAACCAGTAACGCTCGCTGAAACCGGATGTATCGGGTAGCAGTTGAGCACTTTTGGAATATTCAAAGGTATAGGGAAGTGTATCCGGCAATACCTGGTACTGAGCCTCTGGTAATTCCAGGCGATTGTAGCCAACCGGCTTCGGTAAAAATTCACGCTGACAGCCTGATGATAGAAGTAACAACCAACTGCCTATTACCAATCCAATGACTCGGGCCGACTGAACACGGAACCAATTGGCTTTCTCAGTATGAATAAAGTATATCACCTGGCAACCGTTAGTTTTTCTGCTCTTCATGTACCTGAACCTTTACCCGTTTAATTCGCTTCTTGTCGACTGACTCGATTACAAACGTAAAGGGACTGAATTCTATTTTATCTCCCGCTCTCGGAAATCCTTTGTTTATTTCCAGGATAACACCTCCCAGGGATTCGCTTTCGCCTTTAATGTTATCAAATGTATTGGCGTCCAGATCCAGGGCTTTGCAGAAATCGTGCAAGGATGTTTTACCCTCAAAGATATACGTATGGTCATCAACTTTCTGGAAGGCCAATAATGCTTCATCCAGTTCGTCATTAATCTCACCTATTATTTCCTCGATAACATCTTCCAGCGTTATCAAACCTGCGGTACCTCCGTATTCATCAACCACAATCGCAATATGAATTCGCTTTTCCTGGAAGTCTTTTAATAAGGAATCAATCTTTTTTGTTTCAGGAATGAAATACGGTGTACGAAGCAACTTTCTCCAATCAAATGAATCATCCTGATCCAGGAACGGAAGCAGGTCTTTAATGTAAAGTAAGCCCTCCACTTTATCCAACGATTCCCGGTAAACAGGAACACGTGAATAGCCTGACCGGGTAATAAATTCAATTAATTGATGAAAGTTCCAATCGATATCAACTGCTGAAATATCCATTCGTGAGCGCATCACCTGCCGGACATTGAGCGTTCCAAAATTTACAATGCCGCGTAAGATTTCCTTTTCTTCATCGGTTGTTTCAGTCGTGCTGGTAGCCAGTTCAAGCGCTTCATTCAGCTCCTCAACGGTTGACTGATATCCTTTCTTTTCAATTCTCTTCTCAACAATACTGCTCATCTTCATTAGCGGAATGGCAATGGGTTTACAGAGAACTACCAATAATTTCCATGCTCCCGCCATCCAGCGTGCAAACGAAACATTATTTCGTGTGGCATATACTTTAGGAACAATTTCACCGAAAAAGGTAAGGAAGAACGTAATGACAAAGGTTACAATCCCCACCAATACTTCCTCGGGTCTCCGCGTTCCGGAAAGTTCCCACATTAAAAATGTGGAGATCGTTACCACTCCCACATTAACGGTGTTGTTCATGATTAATATGGAGGCGAGCAGTTGCCTGGGCTTTTCGAGCAAGGACAAAATTGATTTATCGTTGCGGTCATCGCTCTCGCGCAAACGATCCAAATCGTCTGGCTTCAATGAGAAGAATGCCACCTCCGAACCCGACACCAGGCCCGACATGATGAGCAATACAACAATGGCTGCAAAACTTACATAATGAATCAGGCTGAGGCCTGTCAGCAATTGAAGTAGCGTATAACTGGGAGGTTCGTCCAAGCAGGTTTAATTTGATTCAACAAATCAGAAAGGCAGGTCATCTGAACTGCTGGTATCAGCAGGCAAAGACATACTTTCATTGTTTTTCCCCGAAGAAGCATATCCGGAATCACCCGATGAGCCACTACCTTTTGTTGAAAGCATGGTCATCGTATCGGCAATAATTTCGGTAGTATAGCGGGTTACACCTTCTTTTTCCCAGGAACGGGTGCGAAGCTTGCCTTCGATGTAAACCATATCGCCTTTATGCAGGTATTTCTGTGCGACTTCGGCCAACCCTCTCCAAAGTACCACATTATGCCATTCGGTAATTTCCTTTTTATCGCCAGATGTTTTATCCCGGTATGTCTCCGATGTAGCTAACGTAAAATTAGCAACGGAAACCCCGCTGTCGAGATTTCTGATTTCGGGATCCTTGCCCAACCTGCCAACCAGAATTACTTTGTTAACGCCTGACATATATGATCTCTAAAATTTATGCGATGCCCCAAATGAAAGAAGTCATTGCAAAAGCGGTTATGTGTGCTGTTGCAATGACTACTAACCGGACACAAAAATACCACTCCGCGAGCAACTATAAAAGCCCGAAATCGTGCAGAAATCGGCTGATCAATACTGGTTTAGGTAAATTATGAATAGCGGAAAGGGTATAAAATTGGAAAGGAAAATCCTTTCTGGCGGGTTTTCTTTTAAGTTTTATAACAATGAACCGGCAGCGAATAGCTTGGTGACTCAGAATATGTTTATAGGTATCTGAAATTGTTTCAATAGAGAGAATCGGATTTAATTTCTTCAGCTTTTCATCCTCTTTAAGAATTTTTTCAGGCTTTGTTGTGCGGGATTTTTCAACGAGGTAAAATTCATATAAACCTTTCCAGATGTCTTTGTTCTGGCGGCCAGTCATCGCAATGGATTTTCCATGCTTTACAACAAAATAGTAAAAGTAACGCGTTTGCTTTTCGCGGGATTGAATTTTAACCGGCAATGATTCCTGCAAATTGTTTTGCCTGGCCAGGCAACCGGAACTGAGAATGCAATCATCGCATTTCGGATTCTTTGGCACACAATGCAAGGCACCGAATTCCATAATGGCCTGGTTGTATTCACCCGGATCCGCGGAATGAATAAGTTGATTCGCCAGTGAAGAGAATTCCTTTTTACCAGCTAAGGAATTGATCGGTGTTTCTATACCAAATACACGCGCAAGCACACGAAAAACATTTCCGTCAACAACCGCTACCGGTTCCTTGCCTGCAATAGATGCAATGGCCGCAGCCGTGTATTCACCAATGCCCGGTAATTGAATTAATTCATCGTATCGCGAAGGAAAAACACCCTTAAATTCTTTCACTACCAATTTAGCGCATGCATGCAGATTGCGGGCGCGTGTATAATAACCAAGGCCTTGCCACAAGCGTAATACCTTTTCTTCAGAAGAAGCAGCGAGGGCATGAACATCCGGAAATTCAGTCACAAATTTATGGTAATATGGTAACCCCTGGCTAACACGTGTTTGTTGCAGAATAATTTCTGAAAGCCAGATTTTAAACGGATCGCTGGTTTCGCGCCATGGAAGATTTCGCTTGTTATTTTGATACCATTCAATGATTTTCTTCGAGAAAAACCTGACCTCCATCCCTCTGATTATCAATTTTTTCAATATTAATTTT
>JALOMY010000137.1 GCA_025455225.1 Cyclobacteriaceae bacterium
TACGTGAATCCAATTGGCATAGCAGATGCCATATTGTTATACCCTGAATATCAACTAGTTAGTATTTGTATATTTTACGAAATATCATAAATCACGAAATTTCATCAGCCCATTTTTGAATTTTAGCAAGCAGGCTTAATCAAAAAGTACTTCAGTTTTATGTTTGACTTCACGCATTACAATGGAGCTGTTAATATTACCAATACCATTTATTTTAGTCAGCTTGCCTAAAATGAAATCCTCATAAGCGCGCATATCGGGTACCAGTACTTTCATTAGAAAATCGGTTTCCCCGGTTACATGGTAACACTCCATTACTTCATCCATGGACTGCACTTCCCGCATCAGATGAGCAATACTTTCATGGTGATGGGCCTGCATCTTGATATGAAGAAATACAATCATACCACGGTTTAGTTTTTCATGATCAAGCACAGCAACATACTTCCTGATAAAGCCACGCTTTTCCAGTTTACGGACGCGCTCAAATACCGGTGTAATTGAAAGACCCAGTTTATCCGCCAGGTTTTTATTGGTAAGGCGAGCGTTCTGCTGCAACAGGCGTAAAATTTTCTTGTCCGTTGAATCAATAGTATCCATTTTGGTATTAATTGCTGTATTTAACATATAAAATAGAAATTATTTCTATTTATAATCACTTTTCTAGAAATATATTGAACTTCACTCAACTAAAAGTAGAATATATGAAATACAATCCTGCACAGAACATACAGAATCTTCAATTTTTTGGAGAGTTCGGGGGTGTGAATCCTTCCATTGAGGATTCATCAACATATACCTTTCTGAAAGCTGAGAAAATGGAGGAAGTTTTTGAAAAGGAAATTGAAGGATGTTACCTCTATTCGCGGCACTGGAATCCCACCAACCGATACCTGAGCGAAGCCCTGGCCAAAATGGAGAATACAGAATCAGCCGTTGTTACCGCCTCCGGAATGGCTGCTATAACATCCACTCTTCTTCAATTGTGCAGTGCCGGTGATGAAATTATTTCCAGCCGAATGGTCTATGGAGGAACGTATGCTTTTCTGAAAAACATAGCCCCTCGATTTGGTATCCGGGTTCATTTTATTGATATCACAAACCTTGAGCAGATTGAAAAATCCATAACACCCGCTACGAAAGTTATTTACTGTGAGACGGTAAGCAATCCACTTTTGGAAATTGCCGATATTCCTTCGATCAGCCAAATTTCTAAAAAGCACAAGATCAAACTGGTTGTTGATAACACCTTCACACCAATGATTTTGTCACCGGCTAATTTAGGTGCCGACATTGTGGTACATAGCCTCACCAAATACATCAACGGAACCAGCGACACGGTTGCCGGAGTGATCTGTGCCTCCCATGAATTTATCCATCAGTTAAGTGATGTCCATCATGGCATAGCCATGCTACTGGGACCCGTTATGGATAGCCTTCGTTCAGCTTCGGTATTGAAAAATCTTCATAGCCTCCATATCCGAATGAAGCAACACAGCAAGAACGGTCAATACCTGGCAGAAAAATTTGAAGAAGAGGGTATTGAAGTACATTATCCTGGATTGGTTTCACATCCACAACATGATTTGATACAACGAATGATGAGTCCGGAATTTGGTTACGGTGGCATGCTGGTAATTAATGCGGGTACTAAGCGAAACGCCTATACTCTTATGGAGAAAATGCAACGTGCCAACATTGGATACCTTGCTGTAAGCCTGGGATTTTATAAAACACTTTTCAGCTCACCGGGTAGCAGCACCTCATCCGAGATACCTGAAGAAGAACGAGAAGCTATGGGATTAAGCGAGGGATTGGTGCGGATCAGTGTTGGGTTAGATGAATGTATTGATGAGACCTTCCGGAAAATCAAGACGTGTCTTAAAGAAACCGGGATTAATCAACCACAGGTCTGTTGAATAGAGATATTGGTATGTTCACGTTTACCGGTGAATAACTGATCATTTAGATTTATTCAAGAATAATTACTAATTGATGCCGGAGGTTAATATTTCAAGATCCAGATTTCGTTTCCGTATTCGGACATCAATTCCTGGAGCCTGTTATTTGCTTCTTTAAACGTATTGCTGTTATAAACCGATAAGCGGGTAAACTCTTGACCCTCGTACGAGGGTATTATTGTGGAATTAATTCCAGTCTTACTCAAACGTTCGGCATACTTGAATATATATTCCGCATTCCTGGCACTGGCAATGATTATATGATATTGTTTATTTGCTATCTGCAACGTATCGATCACACCCACTACAACATTTTCTAAAGGCTCTGCAGGCTGTATTGTTGAAACAGAATTCTCAACAGGAAGCTCATTAATTACTGAATCCTTCAATTCAGATTTCTCAATCGAAGTTGTTTGTATTGGCAACTGAGGGGTCAAAACTTCAACGGAAGAATTAACCGTGTCGGTAGCTATTTCGCGATTTGGTTGTTCAATCTTCGGTAAATTATTCTCAGGTTGTCTAATCTCTTGTTTCTCTTCAATCGGTTCTGATTCCTGGCTGATCATTTTATCAGTAAACTGAGCTGTATACATAAAATAATACCACACCACCAATGAAGTTAGGATTAGAATTAACGCACCACTAAGTACACGTGGCGATCCCGCTAATCTCTTTTTCGATCGGCCATTCGTTTGATCTTCAACCGGGGCAAATGAAAAAGAATGCGCCTTTCTGTAAACATTACTCTCTTCAGCATTATAGGCATAGGCACCTGCACCAACCGGACTTAATGTAATGGCTGGTTCAGGACGTACTATTGTTTGTACTTCTTCTTTCTTAATTCCTTTACGTTCAATTTGACCCCATCCCTTCTTCTTAAATAGAAGCATTTTTAAATTACCCGTAACGTACAGATAGCTGTTGACCCAATGATAAAACAAAGGCTCAAGAATAGCGTAGAAACTTAACCGGGCAAGTGTTCCCTGGTTTTTATAATGCCCACGCGTAAAAGCTTCAACGGTAATCGCAGTAATATTCAGTATAATACCGATGACCCAATATAATAAGAAGATGTATTCTACGATATAGAATGAAAACCAACCCAGAGATGCACCAACAATAAAATAAGTAATGCCTATTATTTCGATAAAGGGCGTCAACCATTCGAAGAATACGTAATAGGGATAGGAAAACATTCCCAATAACTTGTATTTCGGATTAAAGAATAAATCTCTGTTCTTCCAGATAGTTTCAGTCATTCCCCGTGCCCAGCGGTCACGTTGCGAAGCCAAGGACTTAAAATTGTCGGGTACTTCACTCCAGCAGAAAGCCTCAGGAATATACCGGATTCGATAATTAAGGTTGTTGGTATCAATGTAGCGCCACACTTTACCATCAATGTCCATATCTTCCGCCAATGAACCGGTACTGTAACCATTAACCGCTTCCAGAATCCATTTTTTGTAGACGCCAAAAGCTCCGGATATGATTTGCAACCCACGGTATCGTTGCGCGTACATACGACCCAGCATAAAGGAACGTAAGTATTCAATAACCTGGATTTTAGCCCAGAAACTTTTTGGAACAGATGCGTCATCAACACCATCCGGACCTACGTTACAATCATTAAGAACGCCAATTGGTGTACCGATACCTACAACCCTGCGTTCACGTTCAAAAATATCGGCCAGGTGTATGAGTGCATACTTCTCAAGAATCGAATCCGCATCAATAATGGTTACTATATCACCTTTCGCGATGGCAACTCCGGCATTTTGTGCATCGGCTTTACCGCCATTTTCCTTATCAATTACCACTAAATCCTGGTAACTGGGATTAGTTGATTTGAAATACCGCTTAATTGGCTTATGGGTAATGTTCGGACTATGTGTAAACGTATCCTCGACTTCAACCAATTCGAAGTGTTCAATTAATTTCTCTAAGGTTCCATCAGTACCACCATCCGAGCAAATAATAACTTCTTTATTCTTATAGGATTGATTTAAAAATGAGCTTACTGTATCTACAATTAATATACCCTCATTATATGCCGGTGAAATGATTGAAATCATGGGCATATCATGTTTATTCTTTTGAAGGTGCTCTTTCAATTCATGTTCTTCGATAACATGGTCATAGCGCCAGAAATAAACCTTGATTTCCAGCAACGACATGATTGAGAAGATCAGCTTTGACCCCGTGTAGAGAATGGCGTAGATAATACCGAACCAAGTAAAGAAATTAAGCCAATCCATCAGAATTCCCGGTTAATGAATACATCAATTCCTATGAAGCGGGCATACTCCGAACGTTCAGGAATGTAAATTCCTCCGTAATCCAAACCCGCTCCTAACTTATAACGACCAGTTTTAAACTGGCCATGAAAACGAATAAGGTAGGTATCGTTCCCAAATGAATTAGCAATGGATGATATATCGCGACTTGTACCCGTATCGGCACCCCGTAATGCACTTAATGCTATGAAATCAGTCTTCGTAAAATATTGGCGAGCCTGAATAAAAATGCTTTTTGTAAAACCATTATCGATGTACGTGAAAGTAGGCCGAGCGTAGATGTACGAATTGCCAAAATAATATCCTATTGTTCCGGTGATTACAGGTATAAGGTCAAAATTAAAAGGCTTCACAACACCTAATCCGAAAGAATATTCAAAACGATTAGCCACCTGGAAAATTTCTGCCCGCAAGCGGTAATTAGGTAAGATTACAGCATTGGAATAGGCAGCATCAAAATACATATACCCGGGCTTTTTGAATCGCCAGTAAGCTTCCGTTTCAAACTGGTAACCAAGGTTATCTCCTAATGTGTAGCGTAAAACCCGGCCAAACAAGTCGACCTGTTTGATTCTTCTTCCATATTGAACATAAAGAAAGGTCCGGTCAGAATAATTGTCCAGGTAGTTCTCATAGCGATACCCTGCCTCCAGGGTATTAGGGAAATCTTCATCAGAAATATCCTTTTTGGCGGGTGGAATTGAATCCTGGGGGCTCAGGGCAGGTATATCTTTTACAGGAGGATTTCCGGAAGAAGGTTCCTGAGCCCACAAACCATACGTCATGCTGATAAGCATGAAAAAGCCAACTATTTTGCTCATTACTTAGAAATCAATACGGGTCTTTGCAAAACGCTTACAAAAGTGATAATACAGATGTAATAAAAAAAGTAAACTCGATATGGGAAATCGAAAAATTACTCAATACTACCGGTCGGTGGCGAAACGTAAAGCAAAATCCAAATCAACCCATTCATTTACTTTTACCATGCCCATCATTCGAACAGGAGGCGTGAGTCCGAAATCAGTTAATAACACTTTCTGTCTTCCATAGATAAGTAAACTTCCCGGATTTTCAACTTTACATTTTACTGTATACTTCCTGATTATCTGATTAATATTCACTGCTATTTCAGCTTTACCTTCAAGCCACACATTTTCAGGAAGCCAGGAAGGCATAAGCGATGTTAATTCAACCTGGATAAACGGGTTTTCTTCCTCTAGAAGCATTTTTCGAAAATCCTTATTCATGATCCCATTTCCGGAATCAAACGCACGAACCTTCAGATCAATATAACCGCCACTTAGTCGTAATGCTCCCCCCTGCTGCTTTACCTGTACGGGTTTATCAAGGGTAATCTCCTCTGTATAATCAAACTTGAAGTTATTTACATTGGTTGATCCGTAAACGGTAACCTTACTGGTTGGATGAATAAATATGCGGTACTCCTGCCCCTGTGTTCGCACAGAAACACCGATCAGAACCAGAAATAGAATGACACACGCGTGTACCTTATTCATCTAAAATGAACCAAGTGTCGAAAATATGGATAATCAAAGGATTATTTAGCCGGAATAAAGACCATTTTAAATTCAACGGTAATCTCATTTCCGGTACGAATGGTCCCAAATAATGCCGTTGGCGGATCAACATTATAATCAGTCATTTTAAGAGGTACTTTGCCTTCAAAGACCATACCACCTGCTATTTTACTATGCCGGGCATTGAACTTAATTTCGTTTGATTTACCAGCAATTTTCAGAAGACCGGTAACATTAGCTGTGGTATTTGATAAAGTCAGGTTGGTAAGATTGAATAAAATTGCCGGGTGCCTGTCAGCTTGAAGCGCTTTATAAACATTTTTATCCATGTTCTTATCAAAATAAGCCCCATTTTCCTGGATGCTTTTAATTGAAATGGATTGAACGTTGACTGACAAAGATTGAATATTTACTAATTTATCACCATCAACCTGTACATTCATCTGGCCGGATATCTGTTCGGCCTTACATTGCCAGTTGTGCAGCGAAGATGTTCCCCGAATGATCATCTTGCTGTCTTTAACCGATAAACGGTATTCCGTTTGGCTGAATGCTGCTATAGCATACAATAATAAGATTATCATCAGATAGGTTCTTCCCATACTCAACTCAAAGTTGACCTAAATATATTTCTTGCAGGCTAATGTGCCTAACGCTGATAGGCAGGTTGATTAATTTTTAACAAAGAAATACTCAGGTAGTGGTGAGTATTTGAAAATAGAAAGTAGGCTATTCTTGATAACCAATCTTTTAAAACAGCTCAGCTAAAATAATCATCGTTTATAAAACCGGGTTTCATCCAGAAAATTCTTGGCAACACCCAGTGGCCGCATTATGTAACGCTTCTTATCCACATGCCCCATTTGGCGCTTCAGGATATTATCAAGTGCCTGAATCGTCTTAACAAGATAATTCCCTTTGTTCAGCATGACACATTCTGCCATTACACCCATCGCAGCATCCGTCATTTCTGACCGGGTGGCAAATCCGGTTTTATTTAAAGTTTCAAGCACTTGCGTAGCCCAGATAACCGGTACATGGGCTGCTTCGCAAATCCATAGAATTTCCTCCTGAATTTCACTTAATCGTTCAAAGCCGATTTCAACAGCCAGATCTCCACGCGCAATCATGACTCCGAAACTTTTTTCCTTCATACCAGCCAACAATAATCCGGGTAAGTTTTGAACCGCAGAAAGGCGTTCGACTTTCAAAATTAAGGCCGGTCTTCTTCCGCTGCGACTGTGCTTGCGAATCTCTGTTTGAAGAAAATCAACATCATCAGGTGTGCTGACAAAAGAATAACCCACCATATCGGCAAACCGACAGATAAATGGAATATTCTTCATATCACTTTTTGTTAACGGGCTTATTTTTAAATCCGAATCCGGAAGATTAATGCCTTTATCCTTCTTCAGGATTGGTTTTTTAGTAGAAATGCGTACTATTTGAATGATTACCTTTTTCGATTCAGCCTGAAGTACCTTAGCTTCGAACTTTCCATCATCAAAATAGACATGTTCTCCGGGTTTAATCATTGTGAGAATTTCGGGAGGCTCCACTCTCAGTACGGCTTTACAATTATTTCTACCCTGGGATTGTGTACTACCCGTAAGCAATAACTCATCTCCTTCCTTTATTTTTACTTCGTCTTTCTGAACGCGTTTTTGATAAAGATTCTTAATCCTGATCTTAGGACCAGCCAGATCCATATAAACCTTGCAGGCATTACC
>JALOMY010000006.1 GCA_025455225.1 Cyclobacteriaceae bacterium
ATAACCTGGTCGCCTACATTAGCCTTGATTTTACGCGCAATGGTCTTGCTGAGCATAACTTCATTGGAATACCCGCTGTCTGGTAAATGAATAAACCGGCCCTCCACCATATTGCTGTGGAATGCAACCGTATCGTAAGTTTTACCAACGCCTTTAATTACTACGCCCAATACTTCTTCATCGGTTTTAATTAAACCGGCCTTGTGGGCAAACTCTTGAATATGTTTAATTCCCGGAAAGGACTGGTAATGGTTATACAAATCCATGTTGTAATCCATGGGTGTTTCTTCCATGGAATTATTCATGGTAAACTTTGTTACAAGAAGGTGACCGCTGAAGCTGTAGATTTTTTCCTTGACGGTATCCTGGAATCCACGTAAAATCAGGAAGGAAATAATGGCCGCACCCAAACCAATACCAATGCTGGCTACTGCTATTTTATGAATCGTGGAAGAAAATCCTTCACCGGAAGACTTACCGATTCGTTTGGATATGAAGTAAGAGAGATTCAACTTTAAGTAAAATCGTAATCGCGTGAGCAAGATAAAATTTTTAATTCTACTTTTTTGTGCTTTTCAATGCGCCCATAAGCCCGGATCATCAACCGTAACAACACCCGTTAACCAGCCCGTAGCGTTAACCGGAATAACTACAGGCGCTGAACAGCTGGATTTACTCCTTCCAAAACTTTCCGGTCAGCGTGTTGGCATTGTGGTCAATCAAACATCTCGTATAGGAAAAACCCACCTGGCGGATACGTTGTTGAAGCGGGGCGTTGCCCTTAAAAAAATACTTGCACCCGAACATGGCTTCCGTGGAACAGCCGATGCCGGAGAAGAAATCAAAGATGGTGTTGATTCAAGAACGGGCCTCCCTGTGGCTTCCTTGTATGGCGCGAGCAAGAAACCATCACCGGAACAACTGGCCGACCTGGATGTTGTTCTGTTCGACATTCAGGATGTAGGGGTTCGTTTTTTCACCTACATCAGCACATTGCATTATGTAATGGAAGCTTGTGCGGAGAACAATAAGAAATTGATTGTTCTGGACCGGCCAAACCCGAACGGAAGTTATGTTGACGGGCCCGTAATGGAAAAGCAGCATATGTCTTTTGTGGGCCTGCATCCCATACCAATTGTACACGGATTAACCATTGGCGAGCTTGCGAATATGATCAACGGTGAAGGCTGGTTGGGAGAAAATAAAAAATGCAACCTGGAAGTGATCCCCTTAAAGAACTGGAAACACAGTGACTCCTATTCATTACCGGTAAAGCCATCACCCAATTTACCGAACGACCAGGCAGTAAAATTATATCCTTCCACCTGCTTGTTTGAAGGAACGGTATTAAGCCTCGGCCGTGGTACACAAATGCCGTTTCAGGTTATTGGCCATCCTGATTTGAAAGGCATGCCCTTTCAGTTTACACCGGTAAGCATTGAAGGCATGTCGAAAAATCCTCCGCTTGAAAATCAAGTTTGTTACGGCATTGATCTTCGCCACGTAACTGTTAAAAAGCAGCTCAACCTGAGTTACCTGATTTCCATGTACCAGGCTTTTCCTGACAAGGATAAATTTTTCAACAATTATTTTGAGAAACTGGCTGGTACCGCAAAGCTTCGTAATCAGATTAAAGAAGGCCTTTCTGAAGATGAGATCCGGAAAAGCTGGCAAGGAGGTATCGATCAGTATATGAAAATCAGAAAGAAGTATTTGTTGTATGAATAACTTCCAGATTTCAAACCTCATGATTGTATACCCTGAAACCAGAAACCAGTGACCAGGAGCTAGAAACCAGTATGACCAAATCCGAAAAAGTTAAAGACATTCTCAGACTGTTGGATAAATACATTCCGGAGGCTCCGGTTCCGCTTCATCATAAAGACGCCTACACGCTGTTGATTTCCGTTTTACTCTCCGCCCAATGCACAGATGAACGCGTTAATAAAACCACACCTATTCTTTTTAAGCAAGCCGACAATCCGTATGATATGATCAAACTCTCGGTAGATGAGATTCGTGAAATCATCAAGCCCTGCGGACTTTCACCCATGAAGTCAAAAGGTATTTACGGCCTGTCAAAAATACTGGTAGAGAAATACAACGGTAAAGTTCCGTCTACCTTTGAAGAATTAGAAGAACTGCCGGCTGTTGGTCATAAAACAGCTTCGGTGGTAATGACGCAATGGTTTAACAAACCCGCCTTTCCGGTGGATACCCACATTCACCGGCTGGCGTATCGCTGGGGCCTCTCGAATGGCAAAAGTGTGGAACAAACCGAACGCGATCTGAAGCGGTTGATCCCAGAAAACAAATGGAATAAAGTACATCTTCAGATCATTTATTTTGGCCGGAAATATTGCCCTGCCCGGGGACACAATTGGAAAGAATGCCCGATTTGTTCTAAATATATGCGAAGGTCCTTACGCGACTGATCAGGAAGCTGGCTTCATATACATCACATAAAACAACACCGGAAGAAATCCCGTGATGAACAACAATGCCCCTGTAATAAAAAGTGCATCCGCACCTGTAAGATGAAGGATCTTGAATAGTACCGAGATACCCGTTAATAAACTGCAAGCAAACCCTACCAGTAATTTTAGCTTTTCGATACGGTTAGTATACTTTTCTGTCCTCCATTTACTATACGCATGAATTGGGATGAACACCAGTGTAAATACTATGAAGCCATAGATCAGCAGTTCATCCGCACCGGGCCAATGAAGAATTTTAAAGGTAAGTCCGAGACATGCTGTAACGGAACTCAATAGTCCGGCAAGATGGATTAGTATTTTCATGATGAAACATCGGAGGAAAGACAAACCGATTTGAAAACAAGATAAAGCAAAGCAGGATAGTAATCTATAGCAAAGCATTATACCTCATTTTATACCATATTTGCCTATAACCACCTGAAGCGATGCCGGATCTGAGAATAATTTTTATGGGTACCCCGGAGTTTGCCGTGCCCAGCCTGGAAATACTGATTGAAAAGGGTAAGAATGTGGTTGCCGTAGTTACGGCACCGGATAAACCCCAGGGACGCGGGCAGAAAATTACCTTTTCACCGGTTAAAGAATGCGCCCTCAAGCACAACATGCCCGTTTTACAACCTTCGAATTTGAAATCACCTTTGTTCCTTGAAGAATTGAAACGCTTCAATGCCAATCTCCAGGTGGTGGTTGCCTTCCGCATGTTGCCCGAATCAGTCTGGAGTATGCCTGATCTTGGCACTTTTAACCTTCATGCTTCTTTATTGCCGCAATACCGCGGTGCCGCACCCATCAACTGGGCGATTATCAACGGGGAGGAGGAAACGGGTGTAACCACTTTTTTTCTGAAACATGAAATAGACACCGGTAGCATTATTTTCCAGGAGAAGGAACCCATACAACCGTCAGACAATGCAGGAACGTTATATGAACGCCTGATGATGAAAGGCGCCCAATTGGTATTGAAGACGGTGGAGGCCATTGAAACCGGGAATTACACAACGCAGCCTCAGTCTGAACATGCTGAATTGAAACATGCACCAAAGATTTACAAAGAAACCTGCGAAATTAACTGGAACAATACCTCCCGGAATATCATCAACCTGGTACGCGGCCTAAGTCCCTACCCTGCCGCCTGGTTTAAACTCAATAATAAAACCTATAAAGCATACAATGTCACGGCAATTGATTTCAGTTATCCGGGGTCACCTTCAGAAGGAACCTATCAGACGGATGATAAGAACTACCTGTACTTTAAAACATTTGATGGATGGGTGTCGATTGAAGAAATTCAGCCGGAAGGAAAAAAACGAATGACTATACGTGAATTTTTCAGAGGCAATAAAATCGTGTAAGAATTTTCAGAATGACCCTTCGGATTCTTTGCCTGTTTATTTTGCTTTCCTTTGAAACCCATGCACAAGTTAAAGAGGGTGACTTATTAATTGGAGCCGGTTATACGTATGTTACCATTGATGGATTTGAAATCATACAAGCTGCTGCTATTAAATCCGAATTGATGATAAGCAAGCGATTTGGTGCAGAAATGACGATTGCCGGTGCAAAAGATTATGCTCAATACGGCATTCAGAATCTCTTGCTGCCCCTGGGTATAGTATGGTCCAAGTCAGGTAAAAATAAAGGAGGTGGATTTCTCTTTCTGATTGGAGGAATACTGGCCTTGTTCGAACAAACCAATTATCACATCCCGCTTTCATCAAGCATGGAAGTGGTTCCATACCTAAGCGTATTACGTTTGCGGTATATTTATGATCGCGAGAATCAGAATACGAGTCATATTTATTCATCGTGGTCTTTAGGAACAAAGCTTACTTTAACTACTCAAAAAAACTGGTTTATTCATGGTTATGCTGAAACAGGAAGTTTGTATTACAGCAAGACACCCGATACCTTTCAGGCCGGAATAACACTGGGTTATATTTTTAAAAATAAATCGGAAGAATGACGATATCGCTGATTGCAGCACTTACTGAGAATTATGTAATTGGAAGAAATCAGGGCCTGCCCTGGCATCTCCCTGACGACATGAAGTATTTCATGCAAACCACAAAGGGGCATTATGTAATTATGGGCCGTAAAAACTACGAATCCATTCCCATTAAATTCAGACCCTTGCCCAATCGCACCAACATCGTAGTAACCCGGCAAAAGAACTTCCAGGCTCCCGAATGCCTGGTGGTGCATTCTTTGGAAGAAGGACTGGAACTTGCCCACGAGGCCAGGCAGGAGGAAGTCTTCATCATTGGTGGCGCTGAAATTTACAAGCGAGGCCTTGCTTATGCACAACGCCTGTACCTGACCGAAATAGCCGGGGAAATTGAAGGCGATGTCTATTTTCCATCGTTCAACAAGGATGAGTGGAGTGAAATCTCACGCAAGCATCATCCGGCTGATGAACGTCACCTCTTTGCTTTTGATTATGTTGTTTATGAAAGAAAAGATTGAATAGCTTTAACGTACGAATTATGGAATCACATAAAAAAATACTCAGCATCCTGTACATTATTTCAGGTGCCTTGCAATTGATAATCCTGGGTGGGGTCTCGGTTTTTCTGTCGACCCTGTTTCCTTACCTGGCTAAAGAAGCCGGACCCGAAGGCGGCTGGATACTCGAAATGATCGGGCAGTTTATTCCGTTTATTCTCTGGGTTATTATTTTGCTGTTCGCCATTCCGTCCATTATAGGAGGCATTGCCCTTCTTCAGGGAAAATCGTGGGCCCTAACCTTACTCCTAATTATGGGTTGTTTCAAACTGTTCTCCTTTCCCATCGGAACGGCCCTTGGCATTTATGCGATATGGGTTTATGCCGAATCGAATAAACAATCCACGGTTGCCTGACCAACCATGACAAAACTCACGGGTAAAGTAATCTGGATCACCGGTGCCTCTTCCGGAATTGGTGAAGCGTTAACCTATGCCCTGGCGAAACGAGGCAACCGGTTGATACTTTCTGCCCGCAGAACAGAAGAACTGGAAAGGGTTAAAAATAATTGTGCCGGAACAGATCCAAAGGACATTCACATTCTTCCGTTGGATCTTGGCGAAATCAACCAATTAAAAGAGCGCACTGAAGAGGCCATCAGGGTGTTCGGGCAAATTGATGTTTTGATTAATAATGGAGGTATCAGTCAACGAAGCCTGGCCAAAGACACATCTCTTGAGGTTGACCGAAGATTAATGGAGGTCGATTATTTCGGAACGATTGCACTTACCAAATACCTGATCCCTCATTTTATTCAGCAGCAAGCCGGTCATTATGTAGTCGTTACCAGCGTTACCGGAAAAGTTGGTACACCGTACCGTTCGGGCTATTCAGCAGCCAAACATGCCTTGCATGGTTTCTTCGATGCCCTTCGCGCTGAACTTTGGAAAGAAAATAAATCGATATACGTCACCATAGTAGGGCCGGGATGGATTCGCACGAATGTTTCGATCAATGCACTTACGGGAGATGGTACACCCAATCGCACGATGGATCCAACAACCGCACGGGGAATTGATCCCAATGTATTGGCCGGTAAAATGATTAAGGCCATTGAACGGAAAAAGAATGAAGTTTTTATCGCGGGGACCAAAGAGACGTTAGCGCTTTACCTGAAACGATTTTTCCCGGGCCTGTTATCTAAAATAATTCGTAACGCTGCCGTACGCTGATCTACTGTGGAGATATTGCAAAACATCCTGATCATTTTCATCGGCTTTATCTCCGGGTTTCTTAATACCGTTGCCGGTGGTGGATCACTCATTACATTACCCATACTGATCTTTATGGGATTACCCGGTTCGGTGGCTAATGCCACTAACCGTGTAGCTATTCTGTCACAAAACATTTTTGCCGTTACCGGTTTTAACAGCAAGGGCGTTAAGCTTCCGTTTCCCTACAGCCTGTACCTGGGGCTGGCCTCGTTGGCAGGTGGTTTTATCGGAGCACGCCTGGCAGTCGACATTAATGACTCATTGTTTAATCGCATTCTGGCCGTTGTCATGATCATGGTAGTTACCAGCATTGTGCTCGAGCCCAAGACAAAAAAAGAAAACCGGCCACAGCGATTAGGATTTATTCCTCAGGCCCTGGGAGTTTTGTCTTTCTTTTTCCTGGGCATTTATGGCGGGTTCATCCAGGCAGGAATCGGATTCCTGGTAATTGCCGTGCTGACCCGTATCAATCATTTCAACCTGATCACCACCAATTATGTGAAAGTATTCGCGGCCATTGTCTATACCGGGGTTTCCGTACTCATCTTTGCCCTTGAAGATAAAATCATCTGGATTACCGGTCTTACGCTGGCAATTGGTCAAGGATTTGGGGGCTGGTACGCCAGCCGCTGGAGTGTTGATAAAGGAGAAGTCTGGATCAAACGGATTCTGGTAATTGCAGTTATTGTATTGGCTATCAAACTTTGGTTCTTCTGAAGGGATTTGATTACACTTAATTAATCTATTCCTCCTTATCTTAATCCCATGAATATTTCCATAGAACAATCCGGGCATAAGGGTTCATTTTACTATGAAGAAAATGGAGATCGTTTGGCCGAAATGACTTTTACGATGGCCGGAGATCGACATATGATCATAGATCATACGGATGTTGCGGATGCCTTACGCGGAAAAGGTGCCGGCAAGCAATTAGTACAAGCTGCAGTTGAACACGCCCGCGCAAAACAAATTACCATAACACCTCTTTGTCCGTTTGCCCGGTCGGTCTTTAATAAGGTAACGGAATTTCAAGATGTTTTAAATCATTAACCGATTATGCTCATGCGCTTAGTTTTGCTTTGTTTCCTGTTGTCAATAACACTGTACGGATGCCAATCACAAAAAGCTTTGCTGTACGATAAGGAATGGAAACTGATACGAATGAATGAAACCGATTATAACGGGATGGAAAAACCGGTTACCCTGTTAATTAATCAAACCGATAAGAAGGTCTCGGGCTTTGGAGGATGCAACCGATATTTCGGCACCCTTACCCTGAATGAAGATTCCTTCAAACTAAGTGAAATCGGATCAACCAAAATGTATTGCGCGGAAACCATGCCCGTTGAGGATGCCTATTTCAAAGTGCTCCAACAGGTTGATCAATACGAAATAAAAGAAAACCAACTTCAGCTGAGTTCAAAAGGAGTTGTCGTTCTGGTGTTCAGCCACTAATACACTCTTTATTGCTGATTAACCTGAGCCGCTTTGGTTCGGTACCAGTTGCCTTCCTCACCCGGAATGAGTTCGCCTAACCTACGGTAGATATCCACCAGGGAACTATCCATGCCAATGGCTTCCTGGTAAAAAGGAATGGCTTTTTGGGGTTGACCTTGTGTATCGTAAATAAAAGCCATTACGTGGCTGAGTGCCGCGCTGCGGTAATCCAGGTCGTACGCCTGGTTATACCAATACATCGCAGAATCGTATTGAGTTTGTGAATAATAACCATCACCGATCAACAGGATAGCGTTTGTATTATCCGGATCGTTATCGGTTACTTTTCGAGTTTCGCGGATGGAATCCTTATACCGGTTTTGCAAGTAAAGGGCATACCCTTTATTATACCGGGCATCGTTAAACTGATTATCGAGTATTAGCGCCTTATCGTATTGGGCAATGGCAGAATCGTATCGGCCCATATTAATGAATGCGTTTCCACGGCCATAGTAAATAAATGGATCATCTGGATTCTCCTGTAAGGCAAGTTGGTAATAATGCAAGGCTGAATCGTACTCGGCCATGTCGAAAAATTGGTTTCCCTTCATGTACGAATCGTCAAGAACTGAATCGTCTGAAAAAAAGATAAATCCGATTACGGAAATGAAAAATAAAAAAAACATAAAGCCGAAAATAGTTCTTATAACAGCACCGACATTGGGTTGCCCCGAAGTGGTTTTAAAACTGCGTTGAATGTTTTCAAGAACTTCATCCAAATTGTTACCGGAAGTCTGTGTTGTTTTTTGTTCAGTTGCTGCTGATGATGACTTCCAACGTTCGTGAATAGACTCTGCTCTATGGGTATAGAAATACTGGAAAAAGCTGAATGCGGAAACGCCCATGAGAAGGTAAACCAGCGAAGAATCCACCGACCAGAACAAGGCCATCAAAAAAGCTGAAGCGATACCAGTAAACAGCCATATTCTTCCTTTTTGCGGATGGTCTTGTGTTGAACTCATAGATTATTTCATTACCGAAACAATATCCTGCTCTTCGATTCTAATATCGTCTTCGCCTACTTCATCGAACGGATGTTCGAGGTGATCCTGAATGTTATCCAGGCTTACCAGTATAAAACTATATAAAACCGGCATGACATACTCCAGGTTGGGCGAGTAATCCTGAAACGTGCTGGCAAAATAAGGACCGTATATGATGGGAAATATGTAAATAAAAACTTTGCTGTACGCCCGCAAGGTTATCGGTGTGCGGTACGCGTGAATTACTTTGAGGTTATCAAATGCAATGATCATTTTACTAACATACTGGCTGATCCGGGATACTTCACCTGCCTGTACGCCAACATTGCGTAATTCCATTGTCAGCAGGGAAAGCTTTGAAAAACAATCGTATATGGTGTGTTCAATGGCCTGCCAGTCTTTCTTGTGATGATTGGTAAACATCGTACGCATATGACCTGCAATCTCATTCATTAGGATTCGTATACGGCCAGGTAAGTCATTGTTTTTATCTGAAGGCCAGTCGCGAACAGCATAATAGATTGCTACTCCATGCCCTTTGAAGTCGGATAAACGCTGCAACGCCAGTTCCCTGCGGTTATAAGCCGAACTGATGGAAAAGACCACCGGAAATACGATCGCAACGCCCACCAGCATATCGGGAAATTTTGCAATCAGTCCGAACCGGTAACAGGTATAAGTCGAGATAATGGAGAGGGAGGTGATGATAACCGTTTTGTAGTTAATGATCAGAAAGAAACTTCGAAGTACTTTTTTCATGAAGCACACTATTTGACTTACTCAATTTCACAAAAAGACCAGTATTAACAAATTGTTAAGCTTCAATATATTTCAGTTACTTTTCCATTTGATTCATGAAGCCCCGACACCGCCCTTCCTGGAAGTCAGCTTTTAAGGCACCCCGGTACCGTGCAAATTTTTTCTTTACGCTTGTGTTGCTGCTGGGTTGTGCCTGGATTGCACCAGTCCTTTTTCAGTGGATTGAACATCGACCCGGTTATGCTCTTTATGATCCGCTTCTGGATTTATTACCGGCTCATAATTATTCGAACATCATTTTCATTTTGCTATATCTCTTGACGGCAGCCGGCATTATTCGATTGGTGCTGCATCCCATCCATTTCCTGATTGGCCTCCAGTCGTACCTGGCCATAACGGTTATGCGGTTTATAACCCTGTTGATCACTCCGCTGGAAGCGCCTCATACGCTTGTTTTACTTCAGGATCCTTTCATCGACAAGCTGATCTATCAGCAATCCATTACCAAAGATCTTTTCTTTTCCGGGCATACCGGCCTGATGGCGTTATTTGCCTTTTTATTTCATCATGATTCATACTGGAAATGGTTTTATATAGCTGGAGCCTTTATAATCGGAATTCTCCTTTTACTTCAGCATGCCCACTATACCCTTGATGTAATCGCAGCGCCCTTCTTCGCCTGGATAGCCTATTTTTTGGCGACAAGATTTTATCAAAACAAAACGATTGAATTACCTGAATCGCAAAAATGAATCCCAATCGTCAGGTTTTAAATAGTTCCTTTAAAAAGCCAACTCCATACCCAATCAATTGAATATAAGCGGATGGAATACTCAACCCGGCAACTATGAGATTTCGGTGTTGTCTGTACGAATCAATAAATAAGGCAACTGTAAAAAAACCATAGGCTACCAGTGCCAGAATAAACAAAGGCTTGGATATCCAATACCATACGGGTATGGAGAATAATCCTACTGTAAAGAAGGAAGGAAGCCAATGGGTGAGTTTCACAGCTCCCGGATGTGCGCGACCCACCTGAACGCGGCCCCGGCCAAAGTTGGATACCTGGTTATAAAACTGTTCAAAGGTTGCCCTGCGCTTGTGATAAACAAAAGCATCCGGTATCAGTACAGAACGAAACCCGGCACTCTTCATCCGGATGCTCAACTCAATATCTTCTGCCATTCGGCTGAATACAAATCCATGGGTTTTTTCATAAACAGCACGCGAAAAGCCCATGTTAAAACTGCGCGGCTGAAACCAACCGAGGTGTTTCTTTCCTCCACGGATTCCCCCCGTTGTTAGGGCTGAAGACATGGTATAGGCCATGGCCTGCTGGATAGGTGTAAAACTTTCATGACTTCGGTCGGGCCCGCCCCAGGCATCAAATGGTTCCACCAACCGGTAAGCATCAACGCCCTGAAAGTAATGTTCAGGTACAATGCAATCGGAATCAAATATCACAAAATATTGACCTCGTGCACGGGAGAAACCCAGGTTACGGCTTGGGCCCGGACCGGTATTCGGCTTAACGATGTATTCAATTGAAAGCTGATCCCGGAACTGGTCTATCACCGAATCACACCGTTGGGATGAACCATCCTCCACAACAATAACCTCAAAGTCTTTTACGGTCTGCTTCGTCAGACTTACTAACAATTCCCGGATTTCCTCCGGCCGGTTATACACCGGTACGATAACCGAATAGCGCGGACTCGCACTCATGAACCTGTGAGATTAATAAACCCGTGCGCCAATATCCAAGAATATCCATTAATTTCCATAGACATCATCCTCAATCCATCTATCGCTTCCGTGTAACCGGTATGAAATGCATTACCTACCTTTACTTCAATCCTAAATAAATGTACCATGAATTACCTTCTCACCTTGTTATTGATACTGCCGCTTCTTGTACAAGCCCAAACGGATTATTCGCAGGATGTCTCCTCCGAAGACCGGATTATAGCTGCACTGTACAATGTAATTTGCGGGGAACCCGGTGAACCACGCGACTGGAACCGGTTCAAATATCTTTTTACTACGGATGCAAAACTGATACCTACTACAAAAAACCAGGAAGGTAAGCTTACCTACCGTGCATTAAGTCCTGATGAGTATGTTCAGCTCTTCAGCAGCCGAATACCCACCGGGTTTTATGAAAGGGAATTGCATCGGGTAACGGAGCAATTCGGTACGGTAACCCACGCATTCAGCACCTATGAAACGCGCGAAAGGCGCGATGGGCCGGTAACCAACCGCGGCATCAACAGCATCCAGTTGTTTTTCGATGGAAGCCGGTATTACATCATGAACGTATTCTGGTGTGCCGAAAGCATGGGATTTGCATTACCAGAGAAATACCTGAAGTAAAATAACGCTATGAAGAAAGGTCTTTTGATAACACTGCTACTTGTAGTAGCCGGAATTGGTTTTGCTGTAATTCGAATTTTAATTCCAGCTGGCCTATTCAAAACAATCAATCCGCATGTTGACGGAACCGTACATAAAATGGAACTGCCCATTGCCGGGCCGGAAGACATTACCATAGATCAGCAAACCGGAATCACATTTATCTCCGTGGATGACCGTAGATCGAATATGCAAAACCCGGGAAGTGCAGAAGGGGGTATTCTGATGCTTAAATTATTGGATTCGCTGCCCCAGCTTATTAATATCACGCCAACAGAAATGGATGATTTTCATCCACATGGAATTTCACTGTGGAAGTCGTCCGAAGGACGAACCTTTCTGTTCGTAATTAATCACCGTCAAAAAAAACCAGCCCATGTGGTTGAACGGTTTGAATGGAGAAATGATAGCCTGATGCACCTGGAAAGCATCATGGACGCTGAGGTAATGACCAGTCCGAATGACTTGGTAGCCGTTGGCAATCGGTCCTTCTATGTTACTAATGACCATTATTATGCCCATCGTGGTATTGGCCGAACGCTGGAAGATTACTTGCAACGCGCCATAGCCTATGTGAATTATTACGATGGACATACCTTCAAAAAAGTTGCGGAAGGCATTGCCTACCCGAATGGCATTGCTGCATCAACAGATCAAATGCAGCTCTTTGTAGCCTCCACTACGGGCAGAAAAATTCTGGTGTATGACCGCGATATCATCAGCGGAACGCTCACCCTGAAGCAGGAAATACAAACCGGCACAGGCGTGGATAATATTGAACTAGATGAAAAGGGCGCCTTGTTGATTGGCTGTCATCCGCAACTGCTGAAGTTTGCCTCGCATGCGGTAGACGCCTCTAAATTTTCTCCATCGCAGGTGATCAAACTTACACATGATGATGATCAGCACTACCAGGTGGAAGAAGTGTTCCTCAATAACGGCCAAGACTACTCCGGATCATCCGTGGCAGCCGTTTATCAAAATACGATGCTGATTGGATCGGTATTCGAAAAATCCATGTTAATCTGCACCTTCAACACCAATTAAACTGATTATGCGCTTCGCGTTTATTATTCTTCTTTTCGCAGCCATCACGCTGCCGGCACAAAAGAAACCCGACCATCAAGCTGTGGCAGAAAAGTATGCTGTTCGATCGTTTAAGGAGTTTTATGAATTATTAAGTCTCTCCAATGATGCCCACTTCCCGGAAGACATTGAAAAAAATGTACAGTGGTGCGAAGCCGCATTTGCCAAACGCGGCTTTACAACAAAACGCCTGAACACCCCCACCGTGCCTTTATTGCTGGCCGAACGCAAAATCAGCAAGCCCACTAAATCCACCAAAACAGTTTTAATCTACCTGCAGATTGACGGTCAGCCTGTAAATCCTTCCCAATGGAACCAGGAAAGTCCGTGGAAACCGGCACTTAAAGAAAAAGACAGGCAGGGTACCTGGCAGACCATTTCCTTCGAACGCTTATACGAAGGGTACAATCCAGACTGGAGGATTTTTGCCCGTTCTACATCCGATGCTAAAGGACCGGCTATGGCCTTCCTGGCTTCGCTGGATGCCCAGGCAGAATTAAAGCAAGAACAAAACTATAATATTAAAGTGATCATGGACTTCGAAGAAGAGCTTGGTTCTCCCAATCTGCCGAAGGCCGTTGAGGAATATAAAAATGACCTGGCTGCCGACATGCTGATCATTTACGATGGCCCCCGGCATATCTCCAATCAACCTACATTGAGTTTTGGTGCGCGTGGAATTTGCGAGATAACATTAACGGTTTTCGGTCCCCGAAATCCTGCACACAGCGGTAACTATGGAAACTTCACACCCAACCCGGCCATGCGCCTGGCCCAATTACTGGCTTCGATGAAGGACGATGATGGAAGAGTTACTATTCCCGGATTTTATGAGGGCGTTGTACTTACGGAAGAAGAGAAGCGTATTTTGAAACAAGTTCCCGATGATGAAACTGAAATAAAAAAATTCCTGGGTATTGCTGAGCGCGATAAGATTGGTGATAATTTCCAGGAATCTATTCAATACCCAACGTTGAACATTCGTGGATTAGATGCTTTATATGTCGGAACGGAAGCACGTACCCTTATACCCGATAAAGCGATTGCTGAACTTGACATCCGGTTGGTTCCATCCAGTGATGCGCAACGCCTGATCAACCTGGTTCGCCATCATGTTGAAAGCAAAGGTTACTATATTATCGACCGGGCACCAACCGAGGAAGAACGCTTGAATTATCCACGGATTATCTCCTTCAATTCGAGTGTTTCGTACGGACCATTTCAAACTCCCTTCGACTCTGAAGTTGGTCTTTGGTTAAGCCAGGCTATGGTGACTGCCTTCGGAAAAGAGCCGGTAAAAATCCGTATGATGGGAGGGTCAATACCGATATCTCCCTTTGTTACAACACTGAATATCCCGGCAGTTAGTGTACCTACCGTAAACCCGGATAATAACCAGCATGCTGAAAATGAAAATATACGCGTTGGGAATTACGTTGAAGCGGTTAAAACATTTTTGGCTATTCTTTTGCAAAAGCTCTGATGCTTCCGAATAATCTTGAAGAGATTCCGGGTTATTGTTTACGGATGTAATGAGTTGCGAAAACTGGAAGTCTCCATCTGCAAAATCAGGGGCGACATTAAGCTATAATTCTCAAGTTAAATTGGGGTAACTATACAACCTTGATCTTTACAGCTTGCGGAATTTCTTCCAAGCCGGCTGTTTCAATTACCAGGTAATCCTTTTTGGAAAGCGATTGCCGGGTAATCAGCTCCGCCAAAAATCCGGTAACAAAAAGTTGAACACCAATAATGACAGCAACCAAGGCCAGGTAAAAAATAGGCTGTTCCGCTATATCCCGCTTAAGAGGTATTTGTGAAATGTAAATGGAATCAATTTTATCCCAGAAAATTTTAACGGTAAACGTAAAACCGATCAGGAATGAAAGTATGCCCAGCGTACCAAAGAAATGCATGGGGCGCATGGAAAACCGTCCGACAAAAGTTATGGTAAGTAAATCCAGGAAACCGCGGGCAAAGCGCTCAAAACCATACTTGGAACGTCCGAACTTTCGTTCCTGGTGTGTAACAATCTTCTCCCCGATTTTTCGGAAGCCCGCCCACTTGGCAATAACCGGAATGTAACGATGCATTTCCCCGTACACCGAAATGTTCTTCACAACGGTTCGGTGATAGGCCTTTAAACCGCAGTTAAAATCGTGAATATCGATACCTGAAATTTTCCGGGTAACATAATTGAAAAACCGGGAAGGAATAGTCTTTGAAATGGGGTCGTTGCGTTTTCTTTTCCAACCCGACACCAACTGGTAACCCTCATTCGTTATCATGCGGTAAAGCTCCGGTATTTCATCGGGGCTGTCTTGCAGATCGGCATCCAGGGTTATTACCACCTCCCCCTGGGCAGCCCGGAAACCGGTTTGAAGAGCTGCCGATTTTCCGTAATTCCGATTGAATCTAAGTCCCTTAAAATGAGGATTGGCTTCACTGATCTCGACAATTTTATTCCACGAGTTATCATTACTGCCATCATCGATTAAGATCACTTCATAAGAAAAGCCGTGTGTCTGCATCACACGGCTTATCCATTCACTTAATTCCTGAAGCGATTCTTCTTCTTCGAATACGGGTATAACTACTGATAAATCCAACGAGGTCATCTTAAAATCCCGGCTCAGGACTTTTCTTTTGTGTAAAGATAGTTACAATCAAGCCAACAATTAATACTGTTATGATGCCGCCAATTATTCCAAAAATCAAAATAGCTTCCGGAGACATAAACATCTCGGCAAATTTCATTCCTTGATCGATTTGCTCATCAGACATGCCACGCGCCTGCATTTCCTCAATCTGCTTTTCCTTAATCATTTCAACGAATGATGAATCGATAAATTTAATATAGATGTAGGTAAACAGACTGGAAATTACTGAACTCAGTAAACCAATCCAGAATGAAATGCCAATACCTTCACCATATGACATAAATCCGCTTCCATTATCCTTAAAATATTTGTGCGCCAGAAATATCCCTGCAACATAAAATAGAATGCTTGCCCAGCGGCCAATACCGGAGGTCATGTCCACATTCATGATAGTAAGGACAAGGAAATAAATTACTGAAACCAGTGCCAGGATCAGCCCGTAGCGAATGCCTACGGAACGAGTGGTAATTGAAGTTGTTTCTTCCATGTTAGTCGGTTTTGGGTTGTTTTCTTAAGATTACGGATAAAATGATACTTACGAACAAGCCAATTGCAAAACTTTGTACAATATACATCAATGCTATTTGCCCCATATTAGTAGCCGGAAGGGATTCTAAATTACGCTGATACGATTCTTCTCCAATACGTTCAATATCTTCTTCCGGAAAACCCTTTAAATACTCCGTCATAGCAGAAACATAGGAGGGAATAAAATTCATTTCTAAGTTACCGAATGCATATAAAAGCAACGAACCCAGTACGGCTGCCGTCAGCACTACAAAGAAACTTCCTACCATACCCTGCCAGAAATACAATATACCTTCCTGGTGGTATTCACGGTATTCTTTCAGGGCGAAGAATATAAAAATTCCATACAACAATATGCGGAAGTCCACGAAAGGCGCTACCATGAGCGGATGACGGCCCAGGTAAAACATAACAATCATAAGTGAAATGGAAAGCACAGCAGCAATAGCTCCATAGCGTGCCCCGATCCGCATCAAAACAGAAGGATTGTTCATATCAATTACTGAACCAGTGCCGGGAATTATTAAGTGTAGCGATTACTTTACCGGTAATTGTTTTCCCATACCAGGGTGAGTTTTTCGATTTGCTCAGGTTGGTCTTTTCATCCAGGATCCAGGTGCGTGAAGGATCAAGCAACGTAAGATTTGCTTTTTGGTTAACATCAATAAAAGGAACCTGAAGACCGAGTACCTTCCGGGGTGCGCTGGTAACTTTTTCCAGCAAAGAAGACCAGTCAAGATGTCGCGACAATGAAACCAGGTTGGATGCAAAGGTTTGCAAATTTATAATGCCCGGTTCGGCATGATCAAATTCAATGCTTTTGCTTTCGTCATCCTGCGGCACGTGTCCGGAACAAATTACATCAATGGTTCCATCCTTCAATCCCTTTATCAACGCCAGGTTATCACGTTTCTCGCGTAACGGGGGATTGACTTTAAAATTGGTATCAAAGGTTTTGAGCAGGCCATCATCCAGCAAGGGCTGGTAGGCGGTTACATCGCACGTAACCGGCAACTTATTCTTAGCACTTCGAATCAATGCGACCGAACGGGCTGAAGATAAACGGCTGATGTGAAGCCTTCCGCCTGCATACTTAAGCAAATCGAGGTTGCGGTGAATAGCTACTTCTTCGGCAATGCGAGGCATTCCCTTTAAACCCAGCATGGTGCTTTGAACGCCTTCGTGCATCTGACCAAACATATTCAGCCAGATGTCTTCCGGATGATCAATCAAAACACCGTTAAACTTCTGCAGGTATTGAAGGGCTTTCAGAAAAATATCGGTATGCCAGATGGTTTTCAGTCCATCCGTAAAGCCCACCGCACCAGCTGTATGCAGATCAATCATTTCCGTCAGTTCTTCTCCCTTGTTGTTTCGGGTAACCGAGGCCAGCGGATGCACTTGTACCAACCGCTGATCATTGCCCCGGATAAGATACGTTACATCGTTTTTGGTTTGAATGGACGGAACGGTATTCGGAAGAACGGCAAGTTCTGTAAATCCTCCTGCGGCAGCGGACTGAGTTAAGGTTGAAAGATCTTCTTTCTGTTCCAGGCCGGGGTCTCCAACATAAGTACCCAAGTCAAACCAACCGGCAGAAAGCAACATCCCTTCAGCTTCAATCACTTTATCGGCTGAATAGTTTTTATCCCCGATTTCAGCAATCTGTCCGTTTTGAATAAGAATGTTTTTTACTTTTTTATGGAAGGGGGAATCCGAATTGATGATTTTGGCAGCCTGGATGAGTATTTTCATTTACTCTTATTTTAAAAATCGGATTAGGAGAATCTCCACCAAAAGGAAGAACAACGCCATCAGTAACGCATACTTCCATAAAGGTGTCCCCAAATATCTTGTTTTTATTTCGTTGCTGAAAGTATCGACCGAAGCAGCTTCAAAAAGGGTTACATGATCTCCATTGCCTAGCTGGCGCTTGATTTCCTGTCCCGGCCACTGTTCAAGCAGCGATTCGCTGCTGTTCTGATTGAAGGCGAGTAAACCCAGTGTATCGTTTGCGATCGTAGCATGGTAAAATCCGGACTGCATGGTAAACCGGGGCAAATCGAGTATAAGGCGATCAGGAAGCTTACGTTGAGTTGGAATAATTTCCTGCTGACCAACCAGCTTTACAGGTAGTTCTGCAGGTAGGCTGTCGACCCGCATAGTAATCAACGTTTCACTTAAATTGTAATATGGTTTCCAGTTAGATTTTTTCCCGGATACGGCCATCCGGTACATCACCGGAAGGAATAAGAAATTGTTATTAAAATCCGTAAAATCGGTTGTGAGCGGAGAAGCCAGTACATAGAGTTTACCAGATTGATCGAAAACAGAAAGAAACGGTTTATCGTTCTTAAACTTAAGTAATGCCGTCCGGTCATTTCCCCAATCCAATACAGGCCTTGCTTTTGGCAATACCAATCGGTTCGAACGCTCTTCAAATACATTTTCAAAAAACGGATTATTGAAATCCGGATTATCCAACTCACTCAAGGTTGTTGAGGCCGAAATAGACAGACCTGGGATAGCCAAAAGACTCTTGTACACATTAACATCCGGTGAAGCTGAAGGAATTACCATCAGCGATCCTCCTTGCTGGATGTAGTTTCGAAGTGCCTGGATCAACGGAACATCCAGTCGGTCGAGCGCATTCACTACAAGCAAGTCAGCTTCATTAAAAGCCGCGTAGTTGATATTGGTGATATCGTACGCACGAAAACTGAATACATCGCGATTGCCAAAGACTTTCCCGACAGGTGATTCAGCCAAACCAGTTTTAATTTCAATGACATGAATCTTCTCGGAGAAATTCAGAGCCAGATAAAAATCATTATCAAAACTAACCGGGTAATCGCTGAATGAAACAAGGGCTTCTGTCGTTCCGCGGTTGGTTGTAACCAAATCAAACGATGTAAATGCCTCCCCCTTGGCCGGTATACTGATTGAACTGGTACCGGTTTGAATTCCATTTAGTGAAAGTTTGATCAGAAGCTGATCGACTGAGCGGCTGCCATCGTTACGAAGTTTAACATGCAGGGTATTTTTTTCTCCTCCCACTACAAACGGATTTTCCAGGTAAGCGGTATCGACAAAAATATTGGAAACCGATTCAAGGGTTAAAGGAATCAGGTGAACACGTTGGGTACTATCGATAGCATCCGGATTCAAGTTGCCCAGGGTTGAACGCTGAAAATCAGAAATCCAGAATATTTCCTGTTGTGTGGCGGATGATATAGTGTTATCAATGCGTTCTTTGATTTCATTAAACGATCTGCTTACAGGAGAAAGTCTGATCTGGGTGAGCAGGTCCTGCAATTCAGCTTTTGTTTTAAAAGTATTGGAGAATGGTGCGAAGTCGTTTGTGATTATCCGAAAGCGCGTTTCGGGTGGAAAAATGGAAACGATCTCGTTGGCAATCTGAATACCGGCATCCAACGCCCGGGTTTTTTCACCAATGGGTACTGACATGCTAAACGAATTATCCAGGTAAAGGATAATACTTTGCTGAGCCGAAACTTGTTCTTTAGCAGGAATAAAGGGCTGGGCAAAGGCAAGTACGAGAAAGAACAGAAATAATAACCGCGAAGCCAGTATGAGGTAATGTTTTAATTTTCGTTTGGCCGAAGTGGCCTCCTGCACCTGGCGAAGAAAGCGATTGCTTGAAAAATAGACCTTCTGTGTTTTCCGGAAATTAAACAGGTGTATAATAATCGGGATGGAGAGTACTGCCAACGCCCACAGAAATGCCGGATATACGAAACTCATTGCCGAAAATTACAATTTACCTTCGAGGAATGGTGAATATAATGCATGAAGAATTAGAATATTTGACTGACGGGAATACGAATGATTCATTCAAAAATAAAAAAGCCCGGTCCATTGCTGAACCAGGCTTTCTGCCAACATAAACCGATCGATTAACCTTGTTTTCCACCCAGCATAACCAGGTCGTTTACATTGATCTCAGTAATGAAGCGTTTCTCGCCTTTGTCGGTTTCGTAATCGCGGTGCACCAACCGGCCTTCAATGCATACTTCCTGCCCCTTCCTCAGGTACTTTTCGGCCACACCGGCCAGTTTGCCCCAGATCACTACGTTGTGCCACTGTGTGTCTTCAACCTTTTCACCTTTCTGATTCTTGTACGAGTCGGATGTAGCGATGGAGAAGGAGGCCTTCTTTTTGTCGCCATACGTTTTCACTTCCGGATCTTTGCCTAAACGACCGATCAACTGAACACTGTTTCTTAAACTTTTCATAACTGTATAATTTATTGGTTTAACATACTTGCCCGGGTCACGCGAAACCGGCTGAAGAACTTCGTCAACGGGGTTTGTTGTGACTGACGATGCAAAGGTGTGGGGAGAAAAAAACCGGATTCGTATATTAATCGTTTACTTTCGATTATATTCGTTTGTAAACGTTTATCAACGGATAATAAAAGGGCTAAAAACGCTGAAATTATGGCTAAAAAGGAAGAAAAAGTCTGCCTGGAGTGCGGTGAAAAAATTAAGGGCAGGGCCGACAAAAGATTTTGTTCCGACCAGTGCCGGATCACCTACAACAATAAATTAAACAGCGATGAGACCAATTACATCCGGAATGTGAACAATACGTTGCGCAAAAACAGGCGAATCCTGATGGCGCTGAATCCGACCGGCAAAACACGGGTTAGCTGGGATAAACTCAACGAAAAAGGATTCGATTTTACGTATTTTACAAGCCTGTATAAAACCAAAGAAGGAGGCATTTATCATTATTGTTATGAACAAGGCTACCTCGAACTCGACAATAATTATTATCTGCTGGTTGTAAAAAAATAATGTAACCTCGGTTTATTCGATCTTGATACCTATGAATTACCAAAAATTACTCCCGGTGCTGCTTGTGCTAATCCTGGCATGTACTTCTTCCAGAAAAGAAACTGATTCCACAACTGAACCACACCGGCCAAAATTCCACTTTACGCCTCCTTCCGGCTGGATGAATGATCCGAACGGAATGGTTTACTACGATGGTGAATATCACTTGTTTTATCAGCATTACCCCGACAGCACCGTTTGGGGCCCTATGCACTGGGGTCATGCCATCAGTACGGATTTGATTCATTGGCAACATCAGCCCATCGCATTGTTTCCCGATTCACTCGGATATATTTTTTCGGGTAGTGCCGTGGTGGACGTTAACAACACATCCGGATTGCAGGCGGGTAATGATAAACCCCTTGTTGCCATCTTCACCTACGATAAGAAAGGATTTGAAACACAGGGCATCGCCTACTCAACCGATAAAGGAAGAACCTGGACTAAATACGAAAACAATCCGGTGCTGAAAAATCCGGGTGAAAAAGATTTTCGCGATCCGAAAGTGTTCTGGCATGATGAATCCCAACATTGGATTATGTCGCTGGCGGTTGGTAACCGGATTGAGTTTTATCGATCATCCAATCTGAAAGACTGGGAGAAGACCGGTGAATTTGGCCGTGAATATGGAAACCATGGAGGTGTGTGGGAATGCCCGGATCTCTTTAAGTTACCAATAGAAGGTACTAACGAAAGCCGTTGGGTGCTTCTTGTCAGCATTAATCCCGGGGGTCCCAATGGAGGTTCTGCCACGCAATACTTTATCGGTCAGTTTGATGGAAAGACCTTCACGAGTGAAAACGATCCGGCTTCTGAACGATGGGTTGACTATGGTCCTGATAACTATGCCGGAGTTACATGGAACAATGCACCGGATGGTCGCACCATTTTTCTGGGATGGATGGGTAATTGGAATTATGCCCAGGTGGTTCCGACTCAATCGTGGCGCAGTGCTATGACGTTGCCCCGTGAATTATCATTGAAAGCAACCGCTGCAGGCCTTCGCCTTGCCGTTGTACCATCACCGGAAGTTCTATCATTACGGGGTGAGCAACAGGCAATTGATTTCAAAAAATCTGTATCCTTTAACGGGCTGACCGAACTCCAGGTAACATTCGATCTGGCTGCTTCAACTTCAACCGATTTTGGTATTGAGTTTTTTAATTCCAGGAATGAAGTGCTGCGCATTGGGTATAACCGGACCAGTAACCAATTGTATGTTGATCGTACAAAAGCCGGCAAACAAGACTTCTTCGATCAGTTTGCCGCAGTTCACACTGCATTGCGTTCATCCTCTGACCCGTTGCTGAAACTCCACCTCGTTCTGGATGTAGCATCGGTGGAATTATTTGCTGATGACGGCACTACATGCATGACCTCCACATTTTTTCCTAATGAAGACTTTACAGAGTTTCGTTTTTACAGCAATACCGGAGAAACGGTATCTGTTTCAGGAGAATGGTTTTCATTAATGACGAATGCAAAAGTTAGGGCTGATAATTAGAACCGTTCAGGATTAAAATGGGAAATGTCCATGCTTGACCTTTCCTGATTAATAATTTCACTTACCAGTTTGCCGGTGCCTGGACCAAGGCTGAGGCCCATCATTGAATGCCCGGTAGCGATTACCAGGTTTTTAATTTTTTTCGATCGGCCGATGTAGGGCAATCCATCGGGTGAACAAGGTCTTAAGCCATGCCAGGTATCTTCTTGCCTGGGCATAGATACATTCAAATCGGGGTAATAGGCCGGAATGGAAGTAACAATGCCCCGCACTCGATTCATATTTATTGTGTGATCGATGCCGGTAATCTCCATGGTGCCTCCAAATCGTAATGAATTACCCATGGGAGTAACTGCCACACGGGCTTCCAGGAAAATGGAGGGC
>JALOMY010000138.1 GCA_025455225.1 Cyclobacteriaceae bacterium
AACTTACTCCATTAGGTACATAGGCATTTCCCTGATTAGTAAATAATCCATTTCGCGAATCGCCAATCCAGATTATGCCATCTGCATCTTCCATGGCATACAATGGTGAATTAATACTAGTATTGGATATCTCCGATAATACATTGGTGTTTGACAATCTCCACACCTGATTATTGGTAGTAATTACTAATTGATTGCCAGCGCTGAGGCTGTTGAAAGAATTTCCGGCTAATTCTGCCAGCGACCATACACCTGATTGATAGTGATAAAGCCCTTCGCCATTGATTCCGGCATAAATCATTCCGCTGAAAGAAGCCAGGGTCGTTATTGAAGTGTTGAAGATTCCCTGGTCAAATCGCTTCCAGTTTACAAAGTCAAGCAAGTTGGAATTCAAATCTCCAGCCAGTATTCCCTGGTCGGTTGCCAGGAAAACACTATCACCCAGAAACGCACTTTGATGAATCACCAAGGGTTGCCCGCCAACTCCCAAATCACGCCAGGTTTCAATAACCTGAAGCTGATCAAGATTAAATACAACTACGCCATAATCGGTAGACAGATACGCCCGGTTTTGCCGGATTTGGATGCTGTTGATTTGTTTGGAGCCGCTGATGGTTGTAGAATTTTTCAACTGGGTATATTGAATAATCTCATCATTCCGAACAATATCCAACGTGCCATCCGCATAACTAACCAATAACTGGTTACGAGTCTGGTCGTATGCCAGTCCGGTAATATCAGTTGTACTAAGTCCATTTAGTTTGGATAATGTAGAACTTGTTACTTCACTACCATTAAATCTTAGAATTTCTAGTCCGTGCTCAGCAGCAGCAACGATTAACTTTTGATTATTGGAATTACCGGATACAATGCAATGAATGCGGTTATACGAGGTATGGGTTCTCCACGAGGTAATCGGAATTTCCTGCGCGCAACCTGTAAACGGAGTTACGGAATACACAATTGCGGTCGTAACCACCAGGACGATGAGTCTTTTCCTGATCATTCCTTTTTCCTCCTGCCCATCATACCTTCAAAAAAACTCCTTCGGCTTCGTGCTTCGTATTCACTCTTTTGGCCCAGCATTACCTGAGAATTGTTTTCTGTTAGCCGGAATGAATACGATGCCAGTTCTCCGGTTTGTGCACAGATGGCGTGTACTTTGGTAACAAATTCAGCAACGGCCAGCAGATTAGGCATTGGCCCAAATGGTTTGCCTTCGTAATCCATATCCAGGCCAGCAACGATTACTCGCTTACCGCTATTAGCCAGGGTATTGCACACTTCGGTAATCGCTTCATCAAAAAATTGTGCTTCGTCTATGCCCACCACATCACAATCGCCTGAGAGTAAAAGAATGTCGCTGGCAAAATTTACCGGTGTTGACCGGATTGATGTCTCATTATGCGATACAATGTTTTGCTCATGATAGCGCTTATCGGTTACCGGTTTAAAAATTTCTACGTTTTGTTTTGCAATCAGAGCACGATTTAACCGTCTGATCAATTCTTCGGTTTTCCCTGAAAACATGCAACCGCAAATCACCTCGATCCATCCGGCTCGGCCAACACCTTCTCTTCTTCCTAAATGAGGTTCAATAAACATACTGCAAGGTAATAGTCCATTATGGATTGTCCATGGATTGTCCTTTAATCCAGGTACGTCATGTGGGGAAGTTTTCCTTCATCCGGAACTTCCAGAATTACATCTCCCCGTGCTTTCACCTGGCATGCCAGCCGATCATTATCACGGAGCATACCCTGGTTTTTATATTTCAATTCCACGGGAGTTAAAGGTTCAAGATTTTCATTGCCTTGCACTATGCGTGCTTTACAGGTTGTACATCTGCCTTTGCCTCCGCAGCTGTGCATCCAGTCGATTCGTTGATCCTGCATATGACTAAGCAGTGATTTCGATAAATCCGTAACATTGATCGATTTTCCCAAATTCCGTATCAGAATTCTTACCATCTTGCGTTTAACAGAAAGAGCCGGATGCATTATTTTCGGGCAGAAAATTCGTGATTAATCAACACTTACGCCAATTATGGACGATAAGATAAGCCAGGAAGCGATTACCCAATACAGTACCGCATACGCCAATAAACTGCTGGATGCCTTTTTTCAAAATAAGAACACTATTTCCGGAAAGGAAATTCTTTCCTTCAGTGACGTACAACAAGTCAATCTATTCATTGTTCGGGAATTATTCAGAACCTGGCGAGAAGAAACAAAAAAATTAAAAAGTCCCTATTTTGATTACCATCATCCCGATGTCAAGTCAGCTTTAGAGACTTTCATGAATGTGCTTTCGAAATACATTTCGATTGAGCGAAAGAATTTCGAACCACTGGTAAAAAATTCTGTTCTTCAAACCCTTCTCGTAATCTTTACACCCTACGATTATTTTTCTTCCATCATATCCGGCAACAGCAACAAACTGGATGTTTCCCTATTTAAAGAAGAATTAAAATACTTAAGAATAAATAAGGCCCCGCTTGAACAAATGCTTAAAAAACTGGAAGAACAGCACCGTACAGAGTTGCCTGGTAATGAAGCATTTGGTGTACTCGATCAGATCCTGGAAGAAGTTCATTTTACCCCCGAAGACCCCGATCCGTACATCGCCCAGTTCAGTTCAGTAGATCTTCTTGATTCTGATAAATTTTACATCACCAAAACAGAAGATGTTACACCTGAACCTAAAGCCAGACAAGAAATAACAACGGTTCATGATTCTTTAATTCAGGAACCCAAACCCACGCTGGCCGATAATTTCAGGAAGATCGACCGGATTAAAGACCGGCTTACGATCAATCAAAAATTTATGTTTACCAAAGTATTGTTCCAGGGCGATTTCGATTTGTTTAGCAAAACCATTGAAGAACTTGATTCATTACCGGATATGCCTTCCGCATTGACCTATCTTAACCGGTATTATGCTACATGGGATAAGGAGAGCGAAGAATTTAATGAGTTTATAGAAATGCTGGAGAAGCGATTCAGTTAATACAATCCAATTTTAACTTCTTTACCATCACTCTTGTTTCTTCCTACAACCGATGCAGCATCTGACTTCGGTGGGCATCCAGCTTCAGCAGAATAAAAAGCAGAATTGTAAAGCCCCACAAGGAAGATCCTCCATAACTGAAGAAGGGAAGCGGGATGCCTATTACCGGGAACAAGCCAATGGTCATACCGATATTCACGGCAAAGTGGAAGAAAAATATGCTCACTACGCTGTAACCATAAGCACGGGCAAACCGGCTCTTTTGGCGTTCGGCAATAAAGATGATACGCATCAGCAACAGGATAAAAAGAGAGATCACAATTAGACTGCCGATCCAGCCGTGTTCTTCACCAATAGTACAGAAAATGAAATCGGTACTTTGCTCAGGAACGAAATCAAACTTGGTTTGTGTACCTTTTAAAAATCCTTTGCCGGAGAATCCACCACTGCCAATCGCAATTTTCGACTGAGTAACATTCCATCCATAGCCAAGCGGATCTGCCTCCGGGTTGATCAGGGCCTTTATACGGTTTTGCTGATGGGGTTTCAATACATCGGTAATCACATAATCCACACTTTCAATCACGCCCATTAATAATAAGGCACCGATGGTAAGCAAGGCAATGCGCTTAAACTTTCTCTTCCCCATCAGGATAGCGATGATCAAAGCTACTCCAATGGCGATGTGGAGATAAATTTCGTTCTCAATCAATAAAGTCAGAATGAAGATGAAAGCAGCCGAAACACCTACAATAATGAGGAAAGGAGACATGCCCTCCCTGAAAAACATCAATACAAAGACTGAAAACACCAGGGCGGTTCCGGTATCTTTTTGAAGTAAAATCAATCCCATCGGTACACCAATCAGGGCAAACAGAATAAGCTGGTTGCGGAGCTGATCCATCCGGAAACCAGCCGAACCGATAAATTTGGCCACCGCCAGGGCTGTGGCAAACTTGGCAAATTCAGAAGGCTGCACTCCAAAAGAACCAATACCCAACCAGGCTTTATTGCCTCCAACTTCTTTACCAATAATGGGAACCAATAAAAGAAGAAAGAGTATTGCACCATAAATCAAATAAGCCGTTGCTTCGTAAAAGCGCATGTCAACCAGAAGGATTCCCAGAATGATGATGGCGGAGGCTGCAATGAAAATCAGTTGCCTGCCTGAGTTAAGTGTTAAATCAAAAATGCTTTGATGGGCTGTTTCATCATACACGGCAGCGAAAATATTCAACCAGCCAAACAAGACCATGACTGCAAAAATCAAGGCCGTTGCCCAATCCATGTTTGTACTGATGGTGTCTTCCCTTCTCATATCAATCAGCCTCCAGCACCGGTGTTGTCCGTACTACTTTATCAAGAAAATCTCCCTTCAATACATATTCTTCCAGTGACTTCCGCTTCACTTCTCCGGTCAGGTATTTTTCAATCATCAAACTGGCAATGGAAGCAGCGGCCCTACCACCCCAACCTGCATTCTCTACATAAACCGCAATGGCAATTTTTGGATTCTCTTTAGGTGCGAACGACATAAAAACGGAATGATCGGCACCATGCGGATTTTGAGCCGTACCGGTTTTACCGCATATCGTAATTCCCGGAATCACGGCTCTTGACGCTGTGCCGTAAATAGCATCACTCATGGCATCCTGCACAAACGAAAAGTACGCAGAATCAATTCCGGTTTCATGCCGTACTGTAAAACGAGAATCAATCGATCCGTCCTTTACATTCTTTACCAAATGTGGCGTATAATAATATCCTTTGTTTGCCATGATGGCTGCGAGGTTGGCCATCTGCATAGGTGTAACGAGCATTTCTCCCTGACCGATGCTTAAGGAATAAATCGTAGAAAATTTCCAGCGGCCTTCACCATAGATCCGATTGTACAAATTACTGGTGGGCATCTGCCCCCCCTTTTCACTGGGCAGATCCACGCCAAGCGGTTGCCCCAATCCAAACCGGGTTACATATCCGCGCCAGTTATCAAGACCAATTCGTGAATCCGTGAATGTATTGGGTGATTTATTCTGATTGATTATTCTTCGAAACGCCTGGAGAAAATAGGGATTGCAGGAATACTGAATCGCTCCATGCAAATCAGTTGGATTTGGATGATTGTGACAATTTACTACGGATCGATCGCAGGGAAATCTTGTGTCATAGGAAATTACTCCTTCCTGAAGACCGATTAACGTTTGAACAATTTTGAATATCGATCCCGGAGGATACATGGCCATGAGCGGGCGTGTAAAAAGTGGTTTAGTGGTATCGCTGCTGACCAACGCAAAATTAGAACTGAACTTACGGCCCGTTAACAGGCTTGGATTATAGGAAGGGCCCGAGATGATGGAGAGAATTTCACCGGAACCGGGTTCGATCGCCACAATACTTCCAACCTTACCCTGCATTAAAAGTTCACCGTATTTTTGCAATTCCAGGTCAATGGATGTGATCAGATTCTGACCCGGAATAGAAAGGGTATCGAACTCTCCATTCTTAAATGAACCCTTTTCAATTCCCTTTACATTACGAAGTTTATAACGTACGCCACGTTGACCGCGCAGAACCGTCTCATAGTATCCTTCCAATCCGCTTTGCCCGATGTAATCACCCTGACGATACAGTTTCGATGTGTCGCGGTCAAGCTGGTTTTTTGAAATCTCACTTACATAACCCAGTGCATTAGCAAGCACTTCTGATTCATAAGCACGCGAAGTACGGGGCTGTATGTAAAAGCCCTGAAATTCATCAAGGTTCTCCTGGATTTTTGCAAAATCATAATTGGATAATTGCTTAATGAATACCGTTGGTTTGAAGGGTGAATATTCTTTACGGGTTTTCAGTTCTTTGAAAAGCGATATCAAATCTTCCTGTGTAATATCAAATACTTCACAAAAACGTGCTGAATCAAGACTTTTTACTTCGCGTGATACGATCAACAAATCATACTCGGGTGAATTGTAAACCAGGAGTTTTCCTTTACGGTCGTAAATAAGACCGCGAAACGGGTACTCAATTTCCTTCATTATGGAATTGCTGGCTGCCAGTTGGGCATACCGCTCATCAAGAATCTGAATGGAAAAAAGCTTGATCAGGAAAATAACTCCTGTCACTATAAAGACCAGCTGGATAATTTCTTTCCTTCCTTCAATCATGTTCTCCTCCGTGGAAAGATGAATTCAATTAACAATAAAGCAATCAGGGTGAATGCCGCGCTCGCCAACACTTTAACTAAGGTATACCAAAAATAATCAAACCCGCCAGCTTCAACATAAAACAAAATCAAATGATGAACTAAAATCAATGGAACGCTGAATGTAAGATACCACTGGAAACCATATGAAAGGCCAGGAACTGAATTGGAATCATAGCCTCCTTGCGGTGTAAGCAGCGTGAGCCAGTGGTTGCGCGCATACCCGATCAGCACGGATGCCAGGGCATGAAGGCCGAGGCTGTCGTAAAAAATATCAACCAGAATGCCTAACAAGAAACTGATCAGAATCAACCACATCCTGCTGAATTCTACCGGTACCCGGAACAAAAATCCTATGTATAAAAAACAAAAGGCTGTATGAAACAGAACGGCATTCTTTAGAAAGATGACCTGAAGGAACAGGTAAAGGAAAAATGATATGATCAGAAATATTCCAAACCGGTTCATCGCTTCATATCGGGTATGTGCTGTTCAAGTGAATCAAGCTCGTGCAGCAGGTTGCTTTTAATCACGGTAACATACGAGAGTTTACCGAAATCCTGAGCGAGCTTTACTTTCAAATCGTAGAAAGGCTCCTCTTCGTGCAGTTCAATTTTTTCAATGGTGCCTACCAGAATTCCTTCCGGGAAAACTCCGCTGTAGCCGGAAGTTATAATGGTATCTCCCACCAATGGGGTGACATGCCGCGGGATATATTCAAAATTAATCAGCTGCGGATTACTGCCATCCCATTGAACAGTTCCGAAATGGCCGGTACGCTTCAACACTCCTGATACACGAAGATTGATGTTTAAAAGCGATGTTACCACGCTAAAATGACGAGACGTCATTTTCACTTTACCAACAGCACCATCGGAGCTAATTACAGCCATACCCGACTGTATGCCTTCATCATATCCCTTGTTTATTGTAATGAAGTTGGTAAACCGGTCAGTCGAATTGTTAACCACTTTGGCACTGATAAAATCAAACCGGTTAATCATGGCCGAATCAACCGCCAGGCTATCTGAGCCTATGCTTTGAATTCGTTGCTCAAGCTGTTTTCGCAGTCGAACATTTTCTTCAACCAGGGTTGTGTTTACATCGCGAAGAAGAAAATAATCACGGGTGTTTTGTGAAAATGTGTTGATGTTACCAACCAGGCTGTTGGATGAATTAAAAAACTGGGCTCCCTGGTACTGATTATTTTCTACAATCAGCCAGACGCAAATCAATTCAAACAATAAAAAGGTAAAGAAGTCGCGGTGCTGATAAATAAATAGAAATATC
>JALOMY010000139.1 GCA_025455225.1 Cyclobacteriaceae bacterium
TGCTTGTCTACCGCCATGAGACTATGCATGGCACTGCTGAAGCTGATTAAAGTAAGTTGTTCTTTTATTTTGTCCGGACAATTACGAATGAGTTTCTGTACAGACTGCAGAATTTCTTCAGGGTCTTGTTCAGCAAAACCAGGCTGTGGAAAAAGGGTATCGTAGCCGGCTCGTGCTGAATAATATTGATTTCCCTGGTTATCGAGCACCAGTGCTTTGGTGCTGCCGGTTCCGATGTCGAGTGCAAATACCAGAGACACGGTTGTGCGGAGATGACCTATTCAACCTCCACAATCATTTCAATCTCAACGGCAATGTTCGAAGGCAATGCATACATGCCTACGGCAGACCGGGCGTGTCTTCCTTTATCGCCAAATACAGCAACCATGAGATCTGAAAATCCATTAATGACTTTAGGTTGGTCGGTAAAATTCTCTGTACAATTGACCATCCCCAATACTTTTACGATGCGCTTAACTTTGCTTAAGTCTCCAATCTCAGCTTTCAACGTAGAAAGCAATGCAATGCCGGTTTGTTTTGCTGCTTCATAACCTTGTTCTGTGGTTAGATCACGACCAACCTTGCCGGTAATGTTGGAACCATCTGCCCGGGTTGGGCCATGTCCTGACAAGAACAATAAATTGCCTGTACGAACTACCTTAACATAATTCGCCATGGGCGCTGTGGGTTTAAACAATTCAACTTTTAATTCCTTGAGTTTCTCTTCCGGTGTTTGTGCGGCTGCCATAATTACAAACATACTGAGACATAAAATGGAAATAATCCTTATCATCGCTAAATATTTACGTTTTACGAATCTTCTACATTAACTGAGGCGTTATCAAACTTACTCGGTTCCGTTAACTTCAACAACTTATGCAAGCAAAAGAAATCAACCGGTGCACCTGGTGCCTTAAATTCGATCAATATATTGAGTATCATGACAAGGAATGGGGAGTGCCGGTACATGACGATCGTATCCATTTTGAATTTCTGATCCTGGAAGGTGCGCAGGCTGGCTTAAGCTGGTCAACCATTTTAAAAAAACGGGAAGGTTACCGTAAGGCTTTTGCCGGTTTTGATCCTGAAAAAGTAGCCCGGTTTACCACCCGTAAATTGGAAAAGATATTACTTGATCCGGGCATTGTCAGAAACCGTTTAAAAGTATTTGCCGCAAGGAATAATGCCCTGCGCTTTCTGGATGTCCAGAAAGAATTCGGTTCGTTCGATCAATACATCTGGAGTTTTGTCAATCATAAACCGATTGTCAATAAATGGAAGAGTCTGAAACAAATCCCGGCAACATCCAAACAATCGGATGCCTTAAGTCAGGATTTAAGTAAGCGTGGATTTAAATTTGTAGGAAGTACCGTAATGTATGCCCACATGCAGGCTTGCGGACTTATAAATGATCACCTTGTAGATTGCTTTCGGTATAAGCAAGTACAACAGGTTCCATCCTAGTCGGATGGAACCTGTGCCATGAGATTCTGCCTTATTTTCTAGGAAATAAAGAGTCTCGGTTAGCAGCCAGCCAGGCAAAGGCTGCAGTAATTACTGCGTTATGTTTCAAATCATCTTCGATTGCCTTATCGTACAGATCCATGCTGGTATGATGGGTTCGTGTACCGTATTCAATCGGATCCTGAATAAACTGAAAGCCAGGTAAACCGATAGCATCAAAAGCGAGGTGATCGGTACCGGAAGTGTTTCTTAGTGTTAATGTAGCAGCCCCCATATTTTCAAATGGCTTAAGCCAATCCCTGAAAACCGGACGGGCATGTTCATTACCCTGCATGTAAACGCCCCTGTATTTTCCGGTGCCATTATCCATGTTGAAATAAACAGAGAATTTTTCTGCCGCTGGTTTATAATGGGTTTCGTCATTAACCCGTTCACCGAACGTACGCTTCACGTAATTACGAGATCCTAAAAGTCCTTGTTCTTCTCCGCCCCATAATCCAATCCGGATGGTTCGTCTCGGGCTTACGCCTAACGATTTTAAAATCCGCATCGCCTCCATCATAACAGCCGAACCTGAGGCGTTATCTGTTGTGCCGGTTCCGCTATGCCAGGAATCCAGGTGCGCGCCAATCATTACTACTTCATCTTTCAAATCGGTACCGGGTATCTCTGCTATCACATTAAATCCCTTCTCGTTGGGCGTAAATTCTGTTTCCAATGTTAAGTCAAGCTTTACCTGCATCCCATTCTGAAGTTGCCGTACCATACGGTTATAATGTTCGGCTGCAACCACTACCTGGGGAAGAATTTTCGGGGCATTCGGATGCCGGGATGACAAGCGATCACCAAAGGGAACTTCAGCCGGGTAAGGAACGGTAGCAGCTGCAACGGTTACCGTTCCATCTTCAAGGCGGGAGTTGGGGCTTGCCTCGAGTACAGCAACGGCACCCTCTTTCATACACAAATCCCATTTCAAAAAAGCTAGGCGCTGGGGTTCGGTGGGTGCCATAAAACGCCTTCCCCGGAAAGCCTCTGATGCACCCGAATTAGCCATTTCAAGTAGATCTTTATCTTCGAACCTGCGGGCATCAGCAGTAAAACCAGGTTTTACAGGGGTAGGCAAACTAAATAATACAATCTTGCCTTTAAGTTTTCCACGGTACTTTTCAATATCCTCTTCCGATTTAATATCCAGGTAAACAGCTTCTGCCTGCACCGATCCTTTAATGCCTGGAGACCAGGCCTTCGGATAGCTGATCACCGGAAAGTAAACCGGACCAAGCGCCTGTAAACTGAATTTTTTCAATTGCCATCCCCGTCCGAAATCTTCATCCCAATTATCATACTGTACATTCTGCAGTCCCCAGTTTTCCAATGTTGTTTTAGTGTATTCAGCCGCTCTCTTGTATCCGGGAGAATTGGTTAATCGGGGTCCATGAATATCAGTAAGCATACTGAGGAGGCTCATGACCTGGGAATTTTCTAAGCCTTCTTTTTTTATTCTGGATATAATTAACGTATCAACTTTCTCCTGAGCCTGTGCAGTTAATGACAGACCAAAAATGATAAGCAGGTTAAGTATTGGTTTATTCATGGTTTAATGGATTAGTCATCGATTAAAAGTATCAGAATAATAAAGCAACCTGGTTACCGTACATGGAAAACTAATTATCAAAAAACAAAAAAGCTTCCGAACCTCATGGACCGGAAGCTTTTCGCTTCATTCATTATGCAGATTAATTATTCTTCTTTTTCTTTAATAAATTCTGAATTGTCTTTACACCCTCTTCAACCGTCTTTGGTTTGGTTTCGGCAGGCGCAGTTTTGGTGCTATCGGTTTTCGTTGTATCCGTTTTCTGTCCTCCCAAAATTTCGGTTACCAGTTCAGTTGCTTTCTTTTCCGCTTCCTGTTTCACAGCAGTGGTAACCGCCTGTTCAACCTGTTGCTTCTGTTCGGTCATGTTCAGTTTAGGTTGCGGACTTAGAAATGTTCCACCCAGATCAATGTTTACCGGAATCATAGCATTCGGGTCTTGCTTACCACCAGTATACTGGGTGATGAAACTATTGAATTGAGTGCCCAATTTTCCGGCCGGCACATCCATTTTTAAATTGTAGTTGATTGACCCATCAATGCCCGTACTTCCGGAAACAGCTGTTGAATAGTCACCGAATTTTACATTAAACGGTTTAACATGAAGCCGGCCTTCTTTAATATGAGCAGACATTAATACATCTTTCAATTTCACTTCATTGGTGTTGTCCAGTTTAGTTAATGAAGTAATTCCTGAAACCAATTGGGATTCTTTCAAGGAAGCCTGTGCTACTCTAACTAAACCTTCACCATTAACGGTTGTAAGATTCGGCATCAGGTTCTGTAACAACTCACCGCTGATTTTAAAATCAGTTGAGAAATCCCCGCTCATCAGGCCGGCTACCGGTGCAAAGGTTTTAACCAGGGTAAAGGCCGAAGCTGCCTGCGCCAACGCCAGGTGTTCAATCTTTAACCCGAAGTCATACTTCGGATGCTCAAGGTCTTTGGTGTTGTACGAGCCGCTTACAGAAAATGCGCCTCCCAATAAATCGAAGGTGAGGCCGCTCAAATTCGCAATACCATCGCGAACAATGATATCACCCCGGGCATTATTCATGGTAAGGTCCATTAATTTAACCGTCTTAATACCCGACTTCAACACAAAATCAATATTCTGTGGAACCTGAATTACTCCATACTCTTCGGTTTCAGTAGTAGTCTCCCCGCTGTCTTCCATGAATTCATTCAGGTCAAGCAGATCCGAATTAAACGACATGCTGCCTTTCAGCAATTCATTCTTACCAAAGAGGTATCCGATATAATTTGCAACAGATCCCTGAACAGCAAAATCACTTTTACCAACTGTGCCTTTAACCTGGCTCAATTCAATTTTGCGCGGATCAAAAACCAATTGGGCTTGCGATACAGTAACCGCGTAAGGAAGCTCAGTTGAGGTGTACTTAAAACCAGCGAGTGAAGCAGTGCCACTTGTAGGAAGCTTATCGTACCGCTCGGTTTCCAGGTCGGACATCTTACCTTTTGTTACCAAATCGGCCTTGACCTTACCTGCCATGGTCATTCCGTCAAGAGGGAAAATTTTTGTCATTTTTTCCAGGTCTATTCCTCCTTTGGCTTTTAAATCCCAGGTGTAGTTTTCAAGGTTTTGCAAGGCAAGGTCTGCTGTAAAGCGTTCACCGTCCATCATCATGGCAAAATCTTTGACCCCAATGAATGTCTCTTCCATCCTGCCCGATGCATTCTTCACGCTGGCATTAAATTTCAGATCTTCAAGCGGCAATGGAAACTCCGTGGTCTTAACATATCCATTCGCCAAGGACATGACAGCATCAATTGATGGTATTGTTTTTTTCAAACTATCGTACACGCCTTTGGCGGTAAGATTAATGGCATAATTTCCTTTAAGATCCAGGCCTTGCACAGGAAACATGGTGCTGATTTCAGCGAGGTTTAATTTAGCAATCACGTTAGCATCAACATCAGTTGGATACATCCTTGTAATCTTTGCACGTGCATCAAATGGATTCGATCCAAAATCCATATGAAACTTCTGAAGATCGATCGTGGTATTATCGATTATACCATCTTTATTATCAACCGTCACATCCAGGTTAATGTTGTTCACAGCTGTGGGCAGATCCGGATATTTAAACATGGCATCCGACACTTTCAGGTTTAATTGAAAGGCGGGTAATTGCGTTTCACTGTAAGTTCCTTTTACCAATCCATTGAAGGTAAGTTCTCCCTCTGTTTGAATATTACTGAAACTTTCTGTGTACATACCCGGCACAAGCGACAGAAGACTCTTGAAGGTGTTTTCCGGACTGCCATACGTTAAATCCATGGCATAATTGTCATCATTCATTTTAAACCAACCGTCCACATTCATCACAAAGTCGTTGATACGGGTTATGTTTTCCTTGAAGGTATATTTCGAATACTCTTCACTGATGGTAATTACAGCCTCCACTTCTGCCCGCTTATTGGTAAGGTATTCAATGCCATCATAGGTAACGGTCAGTGTATCAGCCTGTGTTTTGGTATTCAGATCGAATTCATCCTGTGTAAAATCACCGCTACCACTATGTGTGACACTTAACAACGACATGGAAAATGGAATTGACTTATCGTCATAAGTAATGTCACCACTTAAGACTTCCCAATGGTCGATGCTGAACGAAAAGCTTCCGGCTTCCTCTTCTACCTCTTCCGATGAGATAGCAATGTCGTAATTCGCCCGGCCATCTTCCAACACCTGAATATTGACAATCGGGTTTACGATTCGTATTCCCTTTATGCGTAACTGGTCACCAAACAGAATATCCTTAAGATTAACTTCCACTTCCAGTTGTTCGGCTGCAAATAATACTTCCCCTGCGAATGGCTCACGGTTAAATATTCCGAAATCACGCATTTCGGCAGTTACCTGAGGAAAATTCCTGAATAAGGAAAGGCTGAATTTATCAGCATCGAATACCACATCGGCATTAATCGACTTGGCCAATTGCTTATCGATAGCCGCTTTAATATCGTCTTTAAATACAATCGGAATGATAAAGGCTGCTGCAAGTAATACAATAACCACCACTCCCAGTACAATCAATATTTTCTTAAGCATATAGCAAATGATTTATTCCTTTTTATAACAAATGAATAGTCAACAAAATTACATAGTAAGGCGTAAAAAATGTGATTCAAAAACGATGGGGATAATCCTACCCGTTAAATCATCTTTAAAAGCAAATCCATTAACTTTTTTGCCCGACTGGTGTAGGGCGGATAAAGTGGCTTAATAGAAGTTAGCCCGCTCCGTTGCTTCAAAACAGGCTTTTCATTAGAAAAAGCAAGGAATCCATAATAGCCATGTGCTTTACCGATACCGCTGTTGTTTACGCCACCGAAAGGAAGATTGTGATGTAAAAACTGGATTGCACAATCGTTAATGCACACCGAACCAGAGGAAGTTTCCCTGACAATCCGGTATGCTTCGGTCTTATTCCGACTGAATACATATAGCGCCAATGGTTTTGGTTGATTATTAATTAACCTGATTGCTTCCTCCAGATTAGTATATTCAAGTATGGGTAATACGGGACCGAAAATTTCTTCTTCCATAACCCGTGAATCCGTTGGTACATTAGAAAGCAGTATCGGATGAATGAACCGGGAAGAGGCATCATAATCAGGAGTTAAATGCACTACTGCTCCATGTTGTACTGCATCGGATATGATATCCATTATCCGGGCGTAGTGCTTATCACTTACAATACGGGCATAATGTGGTGATTGCCTCAGTGGTTTTCCCGGGTCACTGAACAATTGAATGGTTTTCTCTTTGAGCCGGTGTGTTAATTCTTTGGCTATGGATTGATGAACTAATAGGTAATCTGGGGCAATACAGGTTTGCCCATTATTAATAAACTTGGCTACCGCAATACGGGTTGCTGCATCGTCAAGGTTAGCATCGGGTGTAACGATTACCGGGGATTTACCACCGAGCTCGAGTGTCACTGAGGTTAAATGTTCTGCCGCTGCACGCATAACCACCTTGCCTATTGCAGGGCTTCCGGTAAAAAAAATATGATCAAAAGGTAAGCTGAGTAAATGTTGTGAGACCTCGGGACCGCCTTCAAAGACAGCAACCTCCTTTACATCAAACAACTCCGTGCACATTTTTTTAATTAATGACGATGTATTCGGGGTAATTTCAGAAGGCTTAATACATACACAATTGCCGGCAGCAAGGGCAGAAACAAGGGGGCCAATGCACAGATTAAACGGATAATTCCAGGGAGCTATAATCAAGCAGACCCCACGCGGCTCGTACTGAACGGTTGACTTTGTACCCAGCATGGTAAGAGGCGCATCAATCTTTCTGGGCTTTGTCCAAATTTTAAGATTGCTAAGCGCAACTGATACTTCAGTGAGTGCAGGAAATA
>JALOMY010000369.1 GCA_025455225.1 Cyclobacteriaceae bacterium
CTGGCATCGGCCTGGCTAAAACTTTCAAAGATCGTTTCAAGCTTTTCGGATGGAATACCAACCCCGGTGTCTTTAACTGAGAACTGTACCCAGGATGTATTCTTCTGTTCTTTTAAGATTGAACAATTAACCCAGATGGATCCATGATGGGTAAATTTGATGGCATTGCCCAGCAGGTTTATTAATATCTGGTTTAAACGTACCGGATCGCCTATCAGGATCCGGTTTGCCTTTTCATCGAGGGTGTAATCCAGGGTAAGCTTCTTTTCCTTGGCCTGGTACATAAACGTGCTTACCGTAGAGGGTAATAAATCAGCCAGGTTGAATGGAACTTTCTCAAACTTGAGTTTACCTGATTCGATCGCTGCAATATCCAGGATATCATTAATAATAACCTTAAGGTTTTCGGCAGAATGCTTAATGGCATTTAAATAAGTTTGCCGCTCTTCCTGGTTTTGTTCGATGCTAAGCAGGGTTGCCATACCGGCAATGCCGTTAATCGGTGTGCGTACTTCGTGGCTGATATTGGCCAGGAATTGTTCTTTGGCTTTTTGAAGCCGAACCAATTCTTCAGCATCCTTTTTACGTTGGGTAATATCCCGGCAGTCAAGAATCAAGCCTTGAATATTCTCTTTATGCTTCAGGTTAATGGAGTTAAATTCCAAAAACCGGTAGGATTTATCCTTGCAAAGGAACCGGAATTCAACCTTATGATTGTAAGCCTTTTTCTGGCTGACTTTGAATTCTTTCAGAAAGGAATCACGATCATCGGAAAGTACATAATTGACAATGTTTTTACCGATCAGGCTTTTTGAACGGTACCCCAATGACTTTAGTGCTGAATCGTTGTGGTAAAGGATTTTACCTTCGAAGTCAACAATGAAAATGATATCGGAACCATCTTCAACTACTGCTTTGTAGAAATTGCCCTTATGCACATAGTGTAAAAGACTCTTTGTATTAGATGCCTGCATGCTCCATTTCTTTTAAATAACGATAGAGGGAAGATTTTCCAATATCGAGTTTTTTTGCGACCTCCAATACATTGTTGTCATAACGGTTAAGGTAATACCGGATGATTCGGTACATGTATTCCTGCATAGTCATTTCCTGGTCTAAAAGATATTCAGTTTTTCGGGTAGCACCGAAGGTAAGATTATGGGCTTCAATTATGTTTCCTTCGGCCATTACAGCAGCCAATTCAACAATGGATTTCAATTCACGTATATTGCCAGGGAATGTATACGACAGAAGCATTTCCTGAGCCTCCTGGCTTAATTGAAAACGGGGGAGATCGTTATCCTTAGAAAACTGGTCTAGCAAAAATTTTGCAATTAATATCACATCCGTGCCGCGTTCACGAAGTGGGGGTAAGTGAATGGGCATTCCTATAATGCGATAATAAAGATCTTCACGGAAACGACCCGCCTTAACTTCTTCTCCTAAATCCTTATGAGTGGCAGTGATCAGTCGAACGTCAAGTTTAATAACTTGGTTGCCACCAACGCGCACCACCTCGCGTTCCTGCAAAACACGCAACAGTTTTGCCTGAAGGTTGGGGTCCATATCACCGATTTCATCCAGGAAAATGGTGCCGCCTTCAGCTTCTTCAAACTTCCCGATTCTGCGGGAAGTAGCTCCGGTAAAAGCACCTTTCTCATGGCCAAATAATTCACTTTCGATCAATTCTCTTGGTATGGCAGTAATATTAACGGCTATAAAAGGCTTATTTTTTCTTTTGCTGTTATAGTGTATTGCTTTGGCAATCAGCTCTTTACCAGTTCCTGTTTCACCTGAAATTGAGATGGAAATATGGGTTGAGACTGCTTTTTCAAGCATTTGAAAGACTTTCTTTATGGCCGGGCTGTTTCCGATTATGCTTTTCTCAAATTCATATTTTACGGTGATCTCCTTTTTCAGATGGTCAATTTCTTTGATCAGGGAGCTTTTATTACGGGCGTTCCGAATGGAGCCAAGGAGTCTTTCCTTGGTCTCCTGGTCTTTGCTTATGTAGTCGAAAGCTCCTGACTTTAACAGTTCAACAGCGGTTGTGATCTTATCTTGCCCGGAAACAATGATGACACTGATGTTCGGATCATAATTCCGGATCTGCTCAAGCACCGATTCGCCTGACATGTCGGGTAATGAATAATCGAGCGTAACGCGTAACGATACTCGGATTTTTATGGAGATTGGAAAGGAAGGTTTTGCCTGTTGAGAAATACTCAACTTCGAAGTCGGGGTTCAGGCCGAGAACATAATTGAGAAATTTGGTGTAAGCAGGATCATCTTCAACTACAAAAATTTTTACAGGGTCTTTTTCGTACATGTTGAATTTTATTGCGTGGAGTTAAGTTACAACAGTTTTTTTAACATAGAAAAGTTTATAAAGAAGCTTTTATTGCTGACTTTTACACTTCGACAGAATGAAGCATGGTTGCTGAACTAAGACGATTATCTTCCGATGAACTGGACCTGGTATACAAGGCTCCCTTTCTTGTCAGCTTGCTTATTGCGGGCGCGGATGATGAAATTGACCGGAAAGAGATCAAAGAAGCTATACGGTTTGCTGAAGAATCAATCCGGGAAGTAGGTTCTTCCATGGCTGTACTATTTGCTGAGATTGCTCAGGATTTTGAAGACAAACTAAAAGTCCTGATACAACATTATCCGTATGAATCTGCTCAGCGAAATCCGCTCCTGGTTTCAGAATTGAGTCGCCTCAATACAATATTGAAGAAGATGGATAAGAAATTTGCTTCTGAATTTTATTCGATCCTGATCAAAATAGCCGAACATATTGCTGAATCTTCCGGAGGCGTATTAGGCATTCGTTCAGTGGGTTCAGAAGAGGCCCGGTATATCCGGCTCAGTATGATTAATAACCCGGCCACTACCTGACCTTCTTTACTTGATGCCTCAATCATCAATACTCGGAAGTTCTGTTGTTCCGTTCCGGCTGGTCTTCTTCATGTGGCTGAGTTTTGTTCTGGAACTGAACTACCAGTTGCCCATCAGCCGGTTTGGTATTGAACCCCGAACTGCGAAAGGACTTATTGGAATTTTTTTAAGTCCGATGGCACATGGTGATGTTTATCACCTGGTCTCTAATACAATCCCCATGTTGTTTTTGGGGGCGGCCCTCTTCTTTTTTTATCCGCGTATCGCTGGCATTGTTTTTTTCAGGGCTTATTTCTGGACCAATATTCTAGTTTGGTTGTTTGCCAGGCCGTACAATCATATTGGTGCCAGTGGTATTGTTTACGGACTGGCATTTTTCCTGATATTCTTCGGATTTTTCCGGAGGGATATTCGTTCAATCTTAATTTCGCTGATCACGCTTATATTGTATGGAAGTGTATTCTATGGAGTATTGCCGGGTGATCCGCGGATATCCTGGGAATCACACCTGGGTGGCGCTTTGGTTGGTGTTTACTCAGCCATTACATTTAGTTCGAAAAGTAAGATCTGATCATGGATTCGGCTGTAAAGAAAGTATTGACTGCATTGAAGGCGCGTAAATTCGAGCCGATCTATTTTTTACAGGGAGAGGAGAGCTACTTTATTGACCGGATTTCCGAGTATATCGAGAATAATGCACTGAACGAAGCAGAGAAAGGTTTCAACCAGGTTATTGTTTACGGAAAGGATGCGCCTATGTCAACAATTCTGACACACGCACGAAGATTTCCGATGATGGCGGAAAAGCAAGTAGTAATTGTAAAGGAGGCACAGGAGATACAAGATCTCAATAAAGAAACGGGGATGCGGTTGTTGCTGGAATACCTGAAAAACCCGGTTCCGAGCACCATCCTTGTATTCTGTCACAAGCATAAAACCCTGGATAAGCGAAGGGAATTGGGTAAGACTATCGATAAACTGGCAGTTACCATTACGACCAAGAAAATGTATGAGAGCCAGTTACCGGACTTCGTTGCGGAATATGCATCTGAAAAGGGCATAGCCATCGAAGAGGGAGCTGTACAGGCTTTGTGCGAATTTGTTGGTAATGATTTGAGCCGGCTTGCCAATGAATTTGATAAATTAATTATTGCACTCAAGCCCGGTGAACGGATTAGTCAGGAGCATGTGCTGAACCAGGTTGGTGTCAGTAAAGAGTACAATATCTTCGAGTTGCAGAAATCCATCATCAACCGCGATACCCTGTCTGCAGCAAAAATCGTGAACTATATGGGCAAGAATACCCGGAAAAATCCAGTAATCCCGATAGTGGCATTTCTATACGCATTCTTCAGTAAGTTATTAATTGCAGCATCGGCTTCAGATAAGAATGAGAAGACATTAGTTAGTATGCTGAAAATCAATCCCTATTCAGTTCGTGATTACAGCCTGGCTTTACGTAATTATTCACTTCCAAAAATTGTAGAGAACATTTCCCTGTTGAAGGAAACCGATTTGAAGTTGAAAGGTGTAGACAGTGGTTCAGCTGATGAAGGCCAGTTGTTACGTGAACTGGTCTTTCG
>JALOMY010000007.1 GCA_025455225.1 Cyclobacteriaceae bacterium
CCCATCAACCGTTTTCTCAGATTGACTTAAGGCATAACCTGTGTAATGCCGGTATGAAAGCATAGCGATTGCACGAGCTGCTTTCATCCCATTGATACCTGCACGTTCATCATCTTCAGCCCAGGTGGGATCAGAAGCGATTGCCATGCGTTGCGCTTCATTAAATGCAATACCCCAGGGTGAATGGAAAGCATTACAAGCTATGGGAATCAGGTAATCAAAAATTTCGGGTTTCTGATAAGCCCATTCCAATGCCTGTTGCCCTCCAAGTGAACCACCGATGAGTGTCTGAATTTTATTGAACAATAAATGTTCTCGCAACAAATCAAATGCGCGAACCACATCCCGGTTGGTTAGTAATGGAAACGTATGGTAATAAGGTTTGCCTGTTGCCGGGTTGATCGAAAGCGGACCGGTTGAGCCATAGCAACCACCTAATGCATTGGCGCAAATGATCAGGTGATGATTGGGATCAAAAGGACCAGGATCAGAAAATAATCCGTCCCACCAGTTGGTGAAATCTGAACTACCGGTTAAGGCATGACATACCCAAACCACATTCGAACGATCTTCATTCAATTTTCCAAGCGTAGTATATCGCAACTGGAAGCCGGGAAGAATTTCCCCCGACTCCAGTTGAAAGGGCTTTGAATAATGAAATGTATGGTCGTGTTTTTCCATAGAACTGTACCTGAACCGGTTCTTAAGAATTTACCAGCTCTTCCTTGCTTACTTTACTAAATGCCTGTTCAAAATCAGCTTTGATATCATCAATGTGTTCAATTCCAACCGACACTCTCAATAACGTTGGCAATACTCCGGTTGAAAGTTGTTCTTCTTCAGTAAGCTGCTGATGCGTGGTTGCTGATGGTTGAATAATTAATGTTTTGGCATCACCAACATTAGCCAGATGACTTACTAATTTCAGGTTATCGACAAACCGCGTGGCATTTTCCTTGGTTCCTTTAATCACAAAGGATAAAACGGCACCGAAACCATTGCGTAGGTATTTTTTAGCAAAGGAATGATATGTACTGCTTTTCAAGCCTGGGTAATTCACACTTTCAACCTGAGGATGTTTTTCAAGCCACTCAGCCAGTTGTAATGCATTATCAACAGCTCGCTGAACCCGAAGAGATAGTGTTTCAAGTCCTTGTAACAAGAGGAATGAATTAAACGGACTGATGGCAGGGCCAAAGTCGCGCAATCCTTCTACGCGCGCACGGATAATGAACGCGATATTCGGTAAACCAAGCGGATTACCTTCACCAAATACATCCCAGAATTTCAGGCCATGATACCCTTCTGAAGGTTCTGTGAATTGAGGGAATTTTCCATTACCCCAATTGAAATTACCACCATCTACGATCACACCCCCGATGGAAGTACCATGTCCGCCAATCCATTTTGTGGCGGAAGCCACCACCACGTTGGCGCCATGCTCAAAGGGTCTGAATAAATAACCGGCTGCACCAAATGTGTTATCCACTACCAGTGGAATACCATGTTTTCTAGCCAGTGAAGCTATTGCTTCAAAGTCAGGAATATTAAACCCGGGATTCCCGATCGATTCGAGGTAGATAGCCTTGGTGTTTGAATCAATCAATTTTTCAAACGCCTCAGGCTTGTCGCCTTCTGCAAAACGTGCATCAATGCCAAGACGCTTAAAGGAAACTTTAAATTGATTATACGTACCTCCATATAAAAATGAAGTTGTAATAAAATTGTCGCCAGCCTGGAGAATGTTATTCAGTGTAATAAACTGTGCAGCCTGGCCTGAGCCCACGGCAAGGGCAGCTACGCCTCCTTCCAAAGCTGCGATGCGCTTTTCAAACACATCCGTTGTGGGATTCATAATGCGCGTATAGATGTTTCCAAATTCCTTAAGCGCAAAAAGATTAGCACCGTGTTCGGAATCTTTAAATGTATACGATGTTGTCTGGTAAATCGGTACAGCACGTGAACGTGTAACCGGATCAACTTCCTGCCCGGCATGAAGTTGTAATGTTTCAAAGTGAAGGTTCGACATGGTTATAATTGTTTTAGTTAAATGTTCGTTTTAGAATGTTGATTGATTAATAAACTTAAGATTTGCAGCGAAGGACAGATATCCATCGCTGTTCTGGTTGTTAAGTCAGTATGCAGTGATTAACAACAACAGCAACAACAACACATACAACAAGGCTGCTGACCTGCTGTCTTTTGGCTGTTGGAAATAGTGGCTGCAAAAGATTGAAAAGCACGTAAGCCTTCGAGGCTGCTTTCAGATAGGATGTTGATGAAATTTTTCATTCATAATCGGTTTATAGTTCTCCCGGCACCTTGCCTGGAGCAGGATTTAGCACCTTTTTCCATTTTGGAAGGGTTGCTAGCGCTTCATTGAGCCTGTTCTCTTAGCGCTTCTTTATAAATCGATTCAGCAGGTGTGCTTTCTTCGACTTGGTGTTACAAACTTAAAGTTCGAAATTAATGTTTCCAAGATATCTAGGTAATTAATTTTTGAAATGATGGTAAATGGCACTAACAGTAGTTTGCTTTTGATCGTGCTGGTTGTATTCATTTCCAACCTTTTTATGCATCATTCTGCATTATCACAGGACTACAATCGATTGCGTGAAAAAATGGTTGAAGAGCAATTAATAAACCGGGGAATCATATCAAAACCTGTATTAAACGCTATGAGAAAGGTAGAGCGTCATCGCTTTGTTCCTTCGGAATTAATGCGGGAGGCTTACAACGATTACCCCCTGCCCATTGGTGAAGGTCAAACTATATCGCAACCTTATATTGTGGCATTCATGACTGAAGCTTTGGTGTTGAAACCTACCGATCGGGTACTGGAGATTGGAACCGGATCAGGTTACCAGGCCGCCATACTTGCCGAAATCTGTACCGAAGTGTATTCGATTGAAATTGAAGAAGTATTAGGTCAACGGGCTGACAACCTTTTGAATGAACTGGGATATAAAAATATTCAAGTTCGGATTGGTGATGGATATCTGGGCTGGCCTGAAAGAGCACCTTTTGATGCCATTATAGTAACCTGTTCCCCCAGTAAAATTCCACAACCACTTCAAGACCAACTAAGGGAAGGTGGCCGAATGATCATACCAGTTGGTGACACCTATACGCAGGAACTTATTCTTGTCAAAAAAGAAAAAGGCAAACTAAGTAAACAGTACCGGTTACCGGTAATGTTTGTGCCGATGCGTAGCAACAGTGGAAAAAGGTACTAGACCGCTTACAAATATTTTTTAATTAACTGGATCTGACCAATGTGGTAAATATCATGGTGAATAAGACCATGAAGTAATACATAGAAATCGTATTTACGATTTGCCACAACAACATTCAGTTGTATATCCGGAATGGCCTCAATTGCTTTAAGAAGACGGTCTTGACTGGCTTGTAATTTTGCAAGTGCATCTTTCCATTGTATAGATTCTGGGAAATTCTCACGATCCGAAACTTCAAATTCATGATCGCCTTGCAAACGCCTGGTTACAAATGTACGCCAGGCAATCATATGCAAAACCAGCTGAACGATACTGTGGCTATTACCTGCCTTTTTAACAGAAGATTCTTCCGTTACATCGCCCAGCACTTCCATAATGGAAGGACCATGCCACGCTTTACCATTATAAACGCGCTGAAGTAGTTTACTTAGATTTTTTAGTTCATCCATAGCATCAGGTCAGCATGCCGCCATCGACCTGGATAACCTGTCCAGTAATGTACGAAGACATATCTGAAGCCAGAAAAACACAAGCGTCAGCTACATCGTCAGGGCTTCCGCCTCGTTTTAAAGGAATTGCATCGCGCCAGCTCTGAACCGTTTTCTCATCGAGTTTTCCTGTCATTTCGGTTTCGATAAATCCGGGAGCAATGGCATTCGACCGAATACCGCGCGAACCTAATTCAAGGGCAACCGATTTTGTAAAGCCAATAATTCCCGCCTTTGAAGCAGCATAGTTTGCCTGACCGGCATTTCCCTTAAGTCCGACTACCGAAGTCATGTTGATGATGGATCCGCTTTTCTGTTTCATCATGGGCTTTGTTGCAGCTTTCACGGTATTGAAACACGACTTCAGGTTAACATTGATCACACGATCCCAGGCTTCTTCATTCAATCGCAGCAAGAGATTGTCCATGGTAATCCCGGCATTGTTAACGAGTACATCAAGGGAACCAAATTCAGTTACAACATCATTAATAAGTTTATCCGCCTGGGCAAAATCCGAAGCATCTGATCGGTATCCCTTGGCTTTGACTCCTTTCGAAGTTAATTCTGCCTCAAGTGCCTGTCCCTGTTCAACACTTGATAAATAGGTAAAGGCCACGTTAGCGCCTTGTTCGGCAAATTTTAATGCTATTGATCGGCCGATTCCCTTCGATGCCCCGGTAACCAGGGCAGTTTTTCCCTGCAGTAGTTTCATAGAAATTGATTTAGTTCAAAATTAGCCAAATCCACATGATTTCTTAGAAAAATGACCTGATGAACTACCGCCTAATTCTGTTTGATTGAGCCGAATGACCGACTTATCTTTGGCGCACTTAATTAAACTGAATCATCATGTCGAAATATGATCTTATTGTGATTGGCTCTGGACCCGGAGGATACGTTGCAGCGATCCGTGCTTCTCAACTCGGAATGAAAGTTGGTGTTGTGGAGAAAGCCGAATTAGGTGGCGTTTGCCTGAACTGGGGATGCATTCCAACTAAAGCCTTACTCAAGAGTGCCAATGTGTTTGAATATGTGCGCCATGCAAAAGATTATGGAATAGAAATCACGGATTACAAAGCTGACTTTCCCGGAATGGTAAAGCGAAGCCGGGATGTTGCAGCCAGTATGAGCAAGGGGGTTCAGTTTCTGTTCAAGAAAAATAAAATTGACCAGATTGCCGGATTTGGAAAACTGAAGAAGGGCGGCAAAGTTGAAGTAACCACTTCAGATGGTAAGAAGACCGATTATGATGCAAAACATATAATTGTAGCTACCGGAGGCCGTTCACGCGAATTACCTAACCTGAAAATTGATGGCAAGAAAGTCATCGGATACCGGGAAGCCATGGTACTTGAAAAGCAACCAAAGAAATTACTGGTTGTGGGTTCAGGTGCGATAGGTGTTGAGTTCGCATATTTCTATAATTCCATAGGTACTGAAGTGACGATTGTTGAATTCATGCCCCGGCTTGTACCAGTTGAAGATGAAGAGATTTCAAAAGCGCTTGAAAAATCATTTAAGAAAGCGGGTATGACTATTCATACAAGTTCGGAAGTAACTTCTGTGGATACGAAAGGAAACGGATGCGTAGCCTCTGTAAAAACCCCTAATGGTGAAATTAAAATTGAAGCCGATATTGTTTTATCAGCCGTTGGCGTAACCTCTAACCTGGAAGGAATTGGACTTGAGGATGTTGGTGTAAAGACCGACAAAGGAAAAATACTCGTTGATGATTATTACAAAACCAATGTTGCCGGCATTTATGCCATTGGCGATGTAGTAAAAGGTCAGGCACTTGCTCATGTCGCCTCCGCAGAAGGAATTATTTGTGTTGAGAAAATTGCAGGCCATAATCCGGAGCCGCTTAACTATAATAATATTCCGGGCTGTACCTATTGTTCACCCGAAATTGCATCGGTTGGCTATACAGAAGAGGCTGCCAAAAAAGCCGGCTATCAGATTAAAGTGGGTAAGTTTCCGTTTACGGCATCAGGGAAGGCCAAGGCTGCCGGGGCACCTGATGGGTTTGTTAAAGTCATTTTTGATGCAAAATATGGTGAATGGTTAGGCGCCCATTTCATTGGAGCCAATGTAACCGAAATGATTGCCGAAGTGGTAGCTGCCCGTAAACTGGAAACAACGGGACACGAAATTATTAAATCAGTTCACCCTCATCCTACTATGAGCGAAGCCATAATGGAAGCTGCAGCGGCTGCTTATGGTGAGGTAATTCATATTTAACGCTTTAGTATTCCACTAGTAAGCGCCAGGCATTCTACCTTGCGCTTTTTTTATTATCCAAGGCCTTATTGAAGTACTTTTATGAAGGTCTCATGAAGTTTTCATCTTAACCAAACTACCTGGCTGACCACTCATGGCAAAAAATGGTCATTCGTCTCCCTAATGGGTAACTAATCCTCAAGCCCAAGGTTACCTGAGACATTAATCAGTTATTTAAAGTATCACTTTAAGTAAAATAAACCGTCAGTACTATGAGAAAGGAGATGACAACGCATGCATTTGTAGACCGGGCCAAGGCAATGGTTTATATGATGCTCTTTTCGGCTATTGCTTACATTCTGTTTGCTATTATTTTTTTTAGCCTGAATCAATAACACTTTTTTGCTAGATAAAGACCCTCTTAATTTTTCCTCTTCTTCAATTCATTTTGACTTTCATTCCGGATAAATATCCGATCCAATTCCATCAACCTTCAATGATACGCTACATCGTAGCTATCGCTATGAATTAGATTTCTGCATAAGTTTTAATAACTTTATTGTTTAAACTGTCTAGTTATGCAGAGGCTATTTTTTGCAGCAAGTTTATTGCTTGTGTATTCTGCTTTCGCCCAACAGAATAACACCGTATACGAAAATCAGTATGCGTCAGCGATTAGAAAAATCCGTGAAAAAAATTACACGGCTTCCTCGATTGAGTTAACCCAGTTAATTGATGCTGGTTACGCAGAAAGCGAGGCTTATACAAAACGGGGCATATCTTATTACTACCTCGGTGAATACAAAAAAGCCCTTGATGATTTTAATGAAGCCGAACTGCTGGGGAGCCAAAGTGCTGAGTTGAATCAATTTAAAGGCATTACCTGTTATGAGCTCGATCAATTTGATGATGCTGTAACCAACCTGGAAAAAGCATTGCTGTCAGGTGCGCGTAACTTTGAAGTTTATTACAACCTGGCTAATGCAAAATATGCGCTTAAAAAATACTCGGAAGCCGTAACCCTGTATACCAAATCCATGACTCTTTCACGGGCAAATCCGGTTCTTTATAACGCCCGCGGCAAAGCTTATTTGCAACAGGATAAGTATAAAGAAGCCATTAATGATTTCACTTTTGCAATCCGGCTTGATCCTGCATTTAACGAAGCCTATGAAAACCGGGCTCTTACTTACTTTAGAAGCAATCAATACGAAGCTGCAGCTTCTGATTTTCATTCCCTGGAAAAACTGGTTGAAATCCCATCATACGACATGTATAAAATCCAGGCTGAGCTTTATTATAATTCAGAAAACTACAACAAAGCGTTAGAGTACTACAATAACCTGGTTAATGCAGGTATTGTTGAAGCCGATGTCTTTTACAAACGCGGTCGCTGTTATCTTGAGCTGGGAAATAACCAGGCTGCTCTTCGCGATCTTAATGTAGCATCAAGTACAGGAACATACTCTGCACAAATATACCTCGATAAAGCACGGGCCTATTTGAATATGAACGACATGAAATCGGCAATCACTGAGTTGAATAATGCGTTACAGGCTGACCCAAAGAATACCAAAGCATTTTACAACCGTGCAATCCTTAAAGAAGAACTGAAGGATTTTGAAGGCGCATCTATTGATTATAGCCGCGTAATTATGCTTGATCCAAAGGACGCGCTCGCCTACTATAATCGAGCAAACTGCAAAGCTCAACTGGACGATCTGGGTTCCGGAGTATCTGATCTTACCGAAGCTATCCGTCTTGACCCGAAAAATGCTTCGTATTACAAACAGCGGGGCAATTTCTATTACCGACTATCGGAGACCGAACGGGCATGCTTTGATTGGAGAAAGGCCGCTGAATATGGAGATAAAAAAGCCAAATTCCAGATTGACGAGTATTGTTCAAAAAAATAGCCAGCTTCGGCTATTTAACGCCTTTATACACCCTTCATCTTGTTCTTTACGGCTCTACACAATTTCCAGGCGGCAATGCAGTTAATATATTTGTCGCTATGTTTCGTTACCTGATCTTTATTGTTCTCATTTTTACGGCTGGTCAATCAGCTGCGCAGGTTCGTTCCAAAAAGAAATCTGAACAACCCAGCTCACAACAACCCAGTTCGCTGGAGCCCTATAAACCACAGGCCAACTACGAATCAAAAAAATCAAAATCCTCAGGCCGCATTACATACGATGCCCGCGATAAATTTTATGCGCGTATGGAGGATGTTGCCAAAGCCTATCGAAAAGCTGAAAAAGAAATGCAGAAGCCACAATACTCGGATCCCAGTTATTTCGGCCACAAGAAACCACCGAAAAGAAATAAACCGGGTAAAATGAAATATTGTAAGGAATGCGGAATTCGTCATTAATTCCTTCCTTATTGAATGCTGATCTTTGATACTTAAATGGCCGGTGTTACATTAGTCCGATGGACCTCGCCCGCTACATCGAACACACCAATTTAACTCCAACACTCACTATTCAGGCCATTGATCAATTAGTGGAAGAAGCACGCCAGTATAATTTTCTGGGCGTGTGCGTTCCCCCGTTTTGGGTAAAACGAGCTAAGCGCGAAATCGGCAATTCCTCTATTTTATTGGTCACTGTTGCCGGATTTCCATTGGGGTATAATATGACAGAAACCAAAATGGATGAAATCCAAAGAGCTATTGATAATGGTGCCGATGAAATTGATATGGTTTGGAACATCTCATCTTTCAAAACCGGAATACCCTGGACCAAAATTGAAGTTGCCAAATGCAGTAAGCTTTGCCACGATTACCATAAAATAATTAAAATCATCATAGAGACCGCTTATCTCACCGATGATGAAATCGTACAGGCTTCAAAAATATGTGCAGATGCCGGGGCCGATTTTGTTAAAACATCTACTGGGTTTGCCTCATCGGGTGCTAACGTGGAGCACATACGGTTAATGAGAAAGGCAGTGCCTGAAGAAGTGGGAATTAAAGCTTCCGGAGGAATCAAGACTCGCGATCAGGCCATTGCTATGATCGAAGCCGGGGCCAGTCGATTAGGGACTTCATCCGGAATTGCCATTGTTAACAAATAATATTCTTTTCGTTTACCTACTATGAATATAGCTACCCTGTTTCCTGAAGCCAATTCCATTCCCGATCGGTTTAAAGTTGGCTTTGTTGAGCAACGTGAATATCTTATTAATGGCGAAATGCGGTATTGGCCCGGAGCAATGAACCCGGTTATCAGCCCGGTGTATGTGCGCGAGGCAGGACAGGAAAAGCAACAAGTTCTTGGGTCAACTCCTTTGCTTACTGCTCATGAAGCCCTTCATGCATTAGACGCAGCTGTTGAAGCCTATAACCTGGGTCATGGATACTGGCCTACGTTGTCGGTATCCGACCGGATATCTCACATTGAAAAATTTCTCAAACTCATGCGTGAACAACGCGATGAAGTTGTAAAACTATTGATGTGGGAAATTGGAAAAACCTTGCGCGACTCCGAAAAAGAATTCGACCGAACCTGCGATTATATTTTAGATACGATCAAGGCATTGAAAGACCTTGATCGGAACTCAGCCAAACTAGTGGAAGAGCAAGGTTATATGGCACAGATAAGACGTGTACCCCTGGGGGTAGCACTTTGTATGGGCCCATATAATTATCCATTAAATGAAACGTTCAGCACGCTGATACCGGCATTGATCATGGGAAATACAGTGGTATTCAAACCAGCCAAGTACGGTGTGTTATTAATTCGTCCTTTGTTGAAAGCCTTCCAGGAAAGTTTTCCGCCCGGTGTAATAAACATCATTTATGGAAAGGGACGCGATACAGTAGGTGCGCTTATGGAGACAGGCAAAGTGGATGTATTCGCCTTCATCGGAACCAACAAAGGGGCCAACGACCTGAAGAGGCTTCATCCAAAGCCCCATCGGCTAAAATCTATATTAGGTCTTGATGCCAAGAATCCGGGCATTATTCTGGCGGATGCCGATCTGAAAAATGTGGTATCCGAATGTGTAACCGGTTCACTTTCATTTAACGGACAGCGTTGTACAGCCTTAAAAATTCTATTTGTCCATCAATCCATTGTAGATGAATTTATCCAGTTATTCAACGAAGAACTAGCCAGACTTAAATCAGGAATGCCCTGGGAGGATGGTGTTCACCTCACTCCTCTTCCCGAACCCGGAAAAACAGATTATCTGCGTGGTCTTGTTGAAGATGCTGTACATCATGGAGCAAGCGTAATGAATGAAAACGGAGGGCAGATTAACAAGACATTTTTCTATCCTGCTATTCTTTATCCGGTCAACGAAAAAATGAACATTTATCGCGAAGAACAATTTGGTCCTGTTGTTCCTATTGTTCCGTTTGATCATGAGGATGAAGCCATCCGCTACGTTGTTAATTCGAAGTTTGGTCAACAGGTTAGTATATTCAGTAACGACAGTAAAAAAATTGCCTGGATGATTGATATGTTTACCAATCAGGTGGGCAGGATCAACATCAATACACAATGTCAGCGAGGACCGGATACGTTTCCCTTCAACGGAAGAAAAGACTCAGCTGAAGGCACACTTTCTGTTGCCGATGCCCTGCGCGTCTTTTCCATCAGAACCCTGGTGGCAACCAAAGCAACGGAAGAAAACAAACAGATTATCAGTACCATTATCCGAAATCGCGAATCTGTGTTCTTAAGTACGGATTACATCATGTAGTGGAGCATGAGTAATAAACATGTTTCCATATTGGTTAGCGGCCGTGTTCAAGGTGTTTATTATCGGGCTTCAGCTAAAGAAATGGCCTTGCAATTGGGCTTGGCGGGATTTGTTAGAAATGAACCGGATGGAAGCGTTTACATCCAGGCCGAAGGTGAATCAGATGCCATCATGCAATTTATTGCCTGGTGCAGAAAGGGGCCTCCCAGGGCAATTGTGCATGACATACAAGTTGAAGAAAGTACACCCGGTAATTTCATAGGTTTTACAATCGATCGATACTAATTTAATCCTGCTCTTATGAATGTTCGTGTAAAATTTTTAGGTGCGGCCGAAAGTGTTACCGGGTCACGGTACCTGGTGGATATTAATAATTTCAGATTTCTATTTGATTGTGGATTATTCCAGGGTTTAAAAGAACTGAGACTTCGAAACTGGGAACCTTTCCCGGTCGATCCGGCAACTATTCATTGTGTGGTGATCAGTCATGCCCACATTGATCACATTGGTTATTTACCTAAACTGGTAAAAGAAGGATTTGCGGGGCCAATCTATTGCACCCACCCAACTGCCGATTTAATGGAAATAATGCTTTTGGATTCTGCCAAACTTCAGGAAGAAGAAGCCGAGTTCGCAGAAAAGAAAGGCTACTCCAGGCACGAACATCCTAAACCATTATATACTGAAGAGGATGTTAAATACGTATTTCCCTTGCTGAAATCGTTCGGCTATAACGAGCGTATTAAGATTCACGATCGGGTTGAGATCTGTTATCGTGATGCCGGCCATTTATTGGGTTCGGCAATAACTGAGTTTTTTATTAAAGGTGATTCGCAGGAAAAGAAAATCGTCTTTTCAGGTGACATAGGAAGGTATTCAAGCGCCATGCTTTACCCACCTGCTTCTATTGATCATGCCGATGTTCTTTTTGTTGAGTCAACCTATGGCAATAAAGACAATGCCTTCGATGATCCCACCGATGACTTCATACGGATTGTGAATGAAACTTTTAATCGGGGCGGGGTATTGCTGATTCCGGCATTTGCTGTAGGGCGTACTCAGGGCATTCTTTATTATATGCGGCAGTTAATGAAGGAAGACAAAATACCTGATGTGCCAGTCTATATCGACAGCCCAATGGCTATATCATCTACCTATTTGTTTTTTAAACATCCGGGTTTTTTAAAAGAAAGTTTCAACCTGCAGGAATTTGCCCGCGAAGCAGAAACCAATATGCTCGTATTTGTACGTTCGAATGAACATTCCAAATCATTGAACGAAATTAAAAAGAATGCCATCATCATTTCTTCCAGTGGCATGATGACCGGTGGCCGTATACTGCATCACCTGTATCATCGGTTGCGCAGAAAAGAAGACACCGTTTTAATGGCCGGCTTCCAGGCCGAAGGAACCCGCGGCAGGCGATTACTGGACGGTGAAAAGACGATTAAAATATTTGGGGAACAAGTTCCGGTTAATTGTAAGCTTGAATATATCAGTTCAATGAGCGGACATGCCGATCGGGGAGAGCTATTCCGATGGCTTGGCAATTTCAAGGATAAACCCAAGATGACGTTTACCGTACATGGCGAAGGCCATGATATTCAGGAATACGCTAAAGCAATCCGGTCAAAACTTGGCTGGAATGTTATCGTGCCAAAATACATGGAAAGTTTTACGCTCTTCGAAGGTATATAACCTCACGTTCAGGCGCTTTTAACAATACCCTTTTGCGGATGGATCTTGATTTCAAAATGCTGAGCAACAAAGGTCGTTAAACGATCACCAATAAAACGCGCTTCATCCAAATGGGGATAGAAAACTGTAAGTTCAAGAACTCCCATAATAAAGTTTTTGTGCTGGCATAAGGAACGCATCCATTTTTTGAATTCAGCAGACCATTCGCGGCAATACCGATCATAGGGTTCTTCACCAGAAAAAATGAACGCCAGCTGATTATCATGGTAATATTTGTAGCGGAAGATGCCTGCCAGGGCGATGTAAAATTCATGCAGCCGATTATAATCATTAGAATGATGATCCTGGATTCGTTGTATTACTTCATCAACAAGACCCAAAGGATTATGCTGCAGCATGTACTGAACTTTTACATAATCAACCAGGTAATCGAGAAGGGAGTTTTCCAGTGACAGCTGTGCCTGTTCGAGAATGTAATTCTTATCAAGCGGAAAAAATTTGCGCACCAAGGGCGTAAAGGTTTTGCAAAGATAATTAAATCCAATACGAAAACTCAATTAACTATGCAGGAATGTATGGAGTTAGCGATTCCGTCAGAGACTCAGGTTCCAAAATTCTCTGCACTGGCCATTTTCAGATAATGATCAAATTCAATGGGTGAATCAGCTTCATCCAATAAACATCCATCGGGGATGGGTGGATATATCTCTGCATACGTCTTTACCATATTCATAAAGACTCTGCGGTAAACGTGCGTCCGGTCAATCTTCTCGGGTCGGTCCAATCCTGCACAAGACATCAGCTCAACAAAGCTGTCGATGGTATGTTTATGATAATTGGCTACTCGTGATTTCTTGTCTTCTACTACCAACCCTTTGGCAAAATAAGGATCTTGCGTTGCCACACCGGTTGGACAGGTATTTTTGTTGCACTCCAATGCCTGGATACATCCAAGCGCCATCATCATAGCCCTTGCACAATTTGTAAAATCTGCACCGAGAGACAGTGCCCGCACAATGTGGAAACCGGTTAAGATTTTTCCTGAACAGTCAATCTTGATATGCTGACGAATGCCAAATCCACGCAACGCATCATCAACAAAAGCAATGGCATCCAGTAAAGGCATACCAACGAAGTTGGAGAATTCAGGAGGCGCGGCACCCGTACCGCCCTCCCCGCCATCTATGGTTATAAAATCCGGGTACGTATCGAGCTTCACCATGGCTTTACAGATTCCAAGAAATTCGCTTTTTCTGCCAATGCACATCTTAAACCCGATTGGCTTTCCTCCCGATAATTCCCTTAGCTTCTGAATGAATTCAATCAGGCCTATAGGCGTGCTGAAGGCGCTATGAAAGGGAGGTGAAAAAACAGTGGTGCCCGGTTTCACTAACCGGATGGCGGCAATTTCGGGTGTATTCTTTTTAGCAGGTAAAATTCCACCATGCCCGGGCTTAGCACCCTGCGATAATTTTATTTCGATCATTTTCACCTCAGGTCGTAACGCATTTTTTTGAAATGCCTCGGGTGAAAAATTTCCAGCTTCATCACGTGCACCAAAGTAACCGGTACCGATCTGCCAGATAATATCGCCACTGTATTTCAAATGATGCGGACTTATACCTCCTTCTCCGGTGTTATGGGCAAACCCACCGATTTTCGCCCCGGCATTCAATGCTTCAACTGCATTGCCGCTAAGCGATCCGAAACTCATTGCTGAAATGTTCATGATGCTGGCATTATAGGGTTGCTTGCAATCTTTATTGCCCACCAATACCCGGGGGTGATGATCCAGCTTATGATGATCCAATGGGTTTACCGAATGAGTCATCCACTCATATCCTTCCGCATATACATCAAGCTGAGTTCCGAATGGAATGGTATCAACCTGCTTCTTGGCACGTTGATAGATGACCGATCGATCGTTTCGGTTGATTGGTGCGCCATCCGTATCTGACTCGACAAAGTATTGCTGAATTTTAGGGCGAAGATCTTCAAACACATAGCGCAACCTTCCGACAAACGGAAAGTTTCGTTTCAGGGATTGCCGGGTCTGAACCATATCGTATATCCCCATATAGATTATTGGGCCCACCACGATAAAGGCAAACAATGCATTGATCCAGAAATAGGACCACAACAGAATTAATGCAGTAACGAGTATACTGCATACAAGGAAGATTGTTCGCATAAGGCAGGGTTTAAGGGTAAGGTAGAGTTGAAGTTAAGACGTCCGTAGGAAAACAACAAACAAGTATCTAAATTTCACAGATCGCTTAATCCAATAACATTATGATGAAAAAGGTTCTTATAACAATATTGATAATCCTCATCGTTTTCCAATTTATACGACCACCAAAAAACAATAGCGAAGGCACATCATCAAATGACATTTCGTTAGTTTACGGTATGCCCGATGCTGTTCATCAGGTATTGGTTCAAAAATGTTATGACTGCCACAGCAATTCCACTTATTATCCCTGGTATTCAAACATTCAACCCATAGGCTGGTGGTTGTACAGCCATATTAGGGAAGGAAAAGAACATTTAAACTTTTCAGAGTTTGGAACCTACGACAACAAAAAATCAAGCCACAAACTGGAAGAACTTTCGGAAGCTGTAACAGAAGGATGGATGCCTTTAGAAAGTTATGTGTGGATGCATCCCCAAACAAAAATAACACCACAAGAAACCGAAATGATTAACAATTGGATTCAGTCTACCGGTGTAGAAATAAAAAAGTGAGGAATAGCCAGATGCCATTCCTCACGTAGTTACTAACACATTGTGCTTGCTTAGTGCATAACTCATTCGCTTATTACTACAATATTGTTAGCGCCCTGCCCCGGCATTCAAAGTTGGTCCAAGAAAGATGGCATTCATCAGCATTCGGTTCGTACCAAACCAAAACGCACGAAAGGTTAAGTTCTCAGTAAATCCAATCACTCTCCCTTGACCGATCGGAATAAATCCAACCATGGATGAGTTTTTCAATTTCTCCAGACTTCCTTTTGTTATATACCCGCTGATTAAGGGTTGAGCCGTGAATATGGCCGGATTGCCAAATGCAGATTTGGATGGTTCCATAAACAACAAACCGCTTTTAAATACAGGAATCTTTGAATTCGTGTAACCGTAAAAAAGGGGATTGGTTTTGTCAATTTGCACTTCGAAAATTGCCCCGCTTAGGGCTTCTGCTCCGCTCGAAAAAGCGATATCTGCATAGGGTTTAGCTTTAGCATACTCATCCTTTTTTTCGTCCTTTTTCATTTCAAACTTTCCTAACCCACTGTTATTCAGCCAGTTCAAAGCAGATTTAATCCCTATAACAACACCACCATTCTGAACCCATGTACGTAAACGCTCCTTAACAGCCTCATTCAATCCGGAATAAGAACCTGTACTTAATATCAGGGTGTTGTACTTCTCGTATGAATTCAATCGGTTAAAAACATCAATTGGTATAAGGCTGACAGGTATCTGAAAGCGGGTGTCCAGTAAATGCCATATTTCTCCCACATCATTTCCTGAAATTCCATCGCCTGTGAGTATGGCGATTTTCGGTTGACGAAGTACCGAAAAGTTATTACTGCCAAGGCTCAGTCCTTTATAATCCAGCCCAGTGTTTAAAGCATGAACATCTATTCCATCCTGAAGTGTAATCTCACGCAATAAAAACTCAATCAGGTCTGTACTTTGATTTTGCAATCCAAGGGGTATGATGAATGAGCCAGCTCCAAATTTCTTTCCGTCCGGAGTGTTGAATTCTCCATGAGCAACTTTCACAACAATATTTTTGCTTAATAGCCGGTTCAATGCACGGGGCGCATAATATCCGTGTCCTTCAAAAGCATAGGCATAAGTTGCCGTTCCCCCGATCACTTTTCCGGTCGGTTTCGTAGCCGGATTAAACCGTTCTCCTTGAATTGAAGATGCCTGCAACTTAAACTCCTCATACTCCAATCCAAAGGCAAGCGGTAAAGTCCAGGTTGAGATATCATAAAATAAACTATCCTGGAATTGCGTGCGCTTTTCAAACATAGCTTTAATCAGCTTATACTGCTTCTGATTTAGCGGTACAACAAAGCTGTTTTCTGAATCAAATCGTTTGCCATTAATGGTTTGATTTCCATTTAACTTGTAAATATCAATATCCTGTCGGTGTATAACTTCTGCAAAGTGATAGGCTTTGTATCGGTCCGATCCGGAAGTAAAAACAATTGCCTTCACGGGATCTCGCACTGCGTCACTAATGCTGTTCTTAAAAAACTCCCGTTGATAGTTCAGTAACTCCTCACGCATAGCCTGTGCAGCTTCAAGGGTGGATAATGCAGTAGTAAATTGATTGCGTATGGTGAATGGAAAATGTAAAACACCGTTTACACTTTCCTGCGCATGTCCTCGAGAACTTGCCTGTTCAAACAGAATTCCAATGGCGCCTTGTACGTCCGGAAAGGTCGATCCTTTGCCGTAGTAGAAATCATCATAACCCTCTTGCGTATAGTATAGTGATCCGATTTTATCCAGGGCTTTGGCATGATATTCACCAATTTTACGGGTAAGGGTAAGATTTTTTTCCGGAGTTAAGGGATGCATGCGGGAAGGAACACCCGGCTGAAAGAAAAAGGTTGAATTGGTTCCCATTTCATGATGGTCTGTTAAAACGGTAGGCTTCCATCGATGAAATTGAGTTATACGAGCCTGACTTTCAGGTTGTTGCGCAACAAGCCAATCACGATTCAGGTCAAACCAGTAATGATTGGTACGTCCTCCGGGCCAGGGTTCATTATGCTCGGCATCATTAGGATCAGCTGAAATCAGCATTCCCCTGCGCGAATTTACCCAACTCGAAAATCGGTGAAGTCCATCTGGATTAAAGCTTGGATCAAATAAGATCACAACCTCATCCAATAGCTTTTCAATCTCAGGTCCTTGCGCAGCCGCAAGATAATAAGCTACTGCCAGGGCCGCATTGCTTCCACTGGCTTCATTACCATGAATACTAAAGCCCATGTAAACTACATTGGGCATACTTTTTACTTCAAGACTACCGGATTTGGAAGGATCGGTTAGCTGGATATGCTGTTGCCTGATTTCCTCAATCCGGCCATGATTCTTAGGAGAAGTAATGGTTAATAACAGCAATGGCCTGGTTTCGTGAGTTCGGCCGGTTTCCTGTATCGAAATACGATCAGAGGCATTGGCAAGGGCATACATATAATTGACCAGCCTATCGTGGCTGATATGCCACTCACCCACTTCATGACCTATGATGGATTGTGGAGTTGGAATGGAGGAATTATATGTTACCTGATCGGGTAAGTAATAGGAAAGGTCGGGCTGGGCGGCTGTAGTAAGGCTATTAAAGAATAATAAAATCAAGACTGCTAGCGCATTTTTCATAACATTTTAATTTGAAACGAAATTGAGCGATCCTGCCGCCAACTAGCAAGAAAACAGAAAGGTATTTTACAAACGGTTGCACTGGCCATTGTTAACTTTTTGTGAATAAAAATGTGGAAAGAATTAAAGGGATTTTAAAGTCCAAAGTGGCAAATCCGGATAATTTTGTTGCCTTATTGTAAACAACTAAAAACCATATTTATGAGGAGAATTTTACTACTCTCAGCCCTGCTGCTGACTGCTCTTATTGGAGTTCAGGCACAGGGTGTAACAACTGCTTCAATATCTGGTATTGTGGTTGACACCAAAGGTGAACCACTACCGGGAGCCAATGTTGTGGCAATACACTTGCCCTCCGGAACGGAATATGGCGCATCCACACTTGCGTCCGGTCGATTTAATCTTCCGGCAGTACGTATCGGTGGGCCCTATCGTATTGCGGTTACTTTTGTAGGATACGAAACGTACACCGTAGAAGATGTAAATCTTAGCCTGGGTCAAAATTTTGACTTCCGCGCAGTTCTTATCGAATCGGGTACTGAGCTGGCTGAAATCGTGGTGACTACAACCAGCATTTTCAATGCAGATCGCACGGGTGCTTCAACAAACATCAGTTCAAAAAGACTGCAAACAATGCCAACCCTGAATCGAAGCTTCACCGACATGACCCGCCTAACACCGCAGGCATCAGGCACCAGCTTTGCAGGACGAAACAACTTGTACAACAACCTCTCCATTGACGGATCAATTCTTAACAATTCTTTCGGCTTGGCTTCATTGCCTGGTGGACAAACTAACTCGCAACCAATCAGCTTGGATGCGTTGGAAGAAATTACAGTAAACGTTGCTCCCTATGATGTAAGACAAGGTGGATTTACCGGTGCCGGTATTAACGCAGTAACCCGAAGCGGTACAAATGAATTCTCCGGTTCGGCTTATTATTTTACCCGAAATGAAAATAGTGTAGGAAGTAAAGTAGCCAACGAGGAATTTTCTACCCCAACTTTTACGAATGATCAATACGGTCTTCGTATCGGAGGTCCGATTATTAAAAACAAATTGTTCTTCTTTTTAAGTGGTGAATTGGAACGCAGGGCTGATCCAATCGGTCAGTTTACAGCTAAAGAAAGTACTACTGAATCTGGTGCCCGACTTACACGAACTGAAATGGACGCGATTCAGCAATTCTTAAGTAGTGCCTACGGCTATGAAGCTGGCCCGTATCAAGGATATGATATGCTGACCGAAAGTGATAAGATTACGGCCCGTATTGATTACAACATCAACAAAAACCACAAAATCTCCTTCCGCTACAATTATTTGAAGTCGATTCGTGATACGCCTATGAGCAACTCCGGATCACAGGGCGGAAGACAGAACTCACAAAATAGTTTGCCATTTAGAAGCGCCAACTACATTATCAATAATAACTTTAATTCATTTGTTGCTGAATTAAACAGCATTATTGGTAAGAATTCCAACAACCTGGTAATCGGCTGGACAGGCTTCAGGGATTTCAGAAGTAGCCCGGGTGGTGTCTTCCCCTATGTTGATATAGAAAACGGAAATAACCAGAACGTTACTTCATTTGGTTATGAGTTATTTTCTGCAAACAACAAGTTGGATCAGGATGTATTTCAGATCTCCGATAACTTCAGCATCTATTTACCGAAGCACACAATTACCATAGGTACCGCGAATGAATTTTATTCATTTGCTAATGGTTTCATGCCCAATTTTTACAGCCGTTATCGCTTCCGCAACTATAATGAATTCTTCAATAGTGCACCTGCAGGAACGGAAATCCCAGTTCTGACTCCCGATGGAAGTGGTGGATTTACGGTATCTCAAGGTACCAGCGATGGAACCGGAAGACCAACGTTATTTAATTACCGCTATTCAGCTGTTGATGGTGTAGAAGTTCCTTTGGCTGAAATGAAAGCAGCCCAAATTGGATTTTATGTTCAAGATGAATGGACAGCTTCTGATCGTTTGAAATTAACTGCAGGTCTTCGGATTGATATCCCGTATTTCCCGATTGACTTACCAAAGAATCCTGCTTTAGATACCGTGCTGTTTACAAATGCTGAAAAGATTGATGTAAGTCGTCTTCCTGATGCGAAAGTATTATTCTCACCACGCATAGGTTTTAATTGGGATGTTAAAGGAGATAAATCCGCTCAGGTTCGCGGTGGAACGGGCGTATTTACCGGTCGGATTCCTTTTGTTTGGATGTCCAATCAGGCAAGCAATAACGGTGTACTGTTTGGTGTAGTAGAAGAACAGGGCACATCAACAGCACCTACCTTAGCGGATCGGCCGTTCGATCCAGATCCGAATGCCTACAGACCGGGTACTGTTACTCTTCCTAATACAATTCAAATCGCCTCTACTGATCCAAACTTTAAATTCCCTCAGGTTTGGAGAAGTAATCTTGCGCTTGATTACAAGTTACCATATGATGTTGTGATGACCCTTGAAGGTATTTTCACAAAAGACATAAATGCGGTTTACCATCGCAATGCCAACTTAACTGCACCGGTTGGAATTTGGGCAGGAGACGGACGAGTTCGTTACGCAGGTACTGATCCCGGTACACGGGCTGTTCGTTATACGGATGCAAGCAACAACGTTACATTCCAGGTAAGTGATGCCATCGTATTGGATAACACCAATAAAGGATGGTCAGCCAGCTTATCGGCACTATTCCGCAAGGACTGGAATAAGGATTTTTCAGCTACTGTCGGATATAACTATGGACCGTCTTATGACCTTACAAGTAATCCGGGATCTATTGCGTTCAGCGCATGGTCTGGTAACCAGGTTGTAGGTGATCCTAATCAACCTGTTGTATCCTACTCAAGCAATCAGCAATTGCACAGATTAATTGCTTCAGCATCATTCCGTAAAGAATATGCTTCGCATTTTGCAACCGGCATCACCTTGTTCTATGAGGCACGCTCCGGTCTGCCTTTCTCCTATGTTTACTCAGGAGATATGAACGGAGACCGGGTGAACGGAAACGACCTGATCTATATTCCGCGTAACAAAGACGAAATCCTGTTATCAACTGAGAATGCTACAGATACACGTACCATTGATGAAATCTGGAATCAATTGGATGCCTACATCAGTCAGGACAAATATCTAAGTGAACATCGCGGACAATTCGCTGCACGTAATGGTGCCGAAACACCGTGGTCGGCTCAATTGGACATTCGTATTCTCCAGGACTTCTATATTAATGTTAACAGAAAGAGAAATACGCTTCAGGTAACGTTTGATATTTTCAATTTTGGAAATATGCTGAATCCCGACTGGGGAGTAATTCAGACACCAATCCGGAATCAATTACTGACTTTCATTGGTCAGGAATCAACATCAGGACGTCCGGTATTCAGCTTCCCTCTCAATGGTGGCCAACCACTTAATGAGTCATTCAGAAATTCACTGACGTTAAATTCTGTATGGCAAGCTCAACTTGGCATTCGTTACATATTTAATTAATTAGGAAACATGAAAATCAATATAAAACTTTTAGTTATCCTTCTAGGCACGGTAACTATTGCTTGTGAACCGGAATACCCGACACCAACACCTGTTTCGGCACATGACCCGTTAACAGGAAAGCCACGTGTTGCTCCGAAAGCCAATGTTATGGCTATACATGCATCGCCTAATGCCGGAACAGTTAACCTTGCTGTTGATAATGCGACAGTTGCAGGAACTGATCTAACTTTCGCACAAAAATTCCCATCAACAGGTGTATATTCAAATGCAATTGAAGCTGGCTCCAGACAGATTCGCGTTCAATCGGGTACTACTTCATTATTAAGTACACGACCCTTTTTGAACGGAAATTCAAACAGTTCATTTTTTGTAATCGGTCGTGGAGGAGTAACCGCTTCATCTCGGGCAGACAGGCTTCGCTTAATTGAATTACTGAACGAGTCCATTCCGGCCTTACCAACTGGAACTCCCAACACAGCTCATGTTCGATTCTTCAATTTCGGATTAATTGTTCCTACGCCTGCAGACGCCCCAACTTCTACCACGCTTCCGGGTATTTCGCTGCAAATAGACGCTGCCAGCACTATTACAACTCCACCGGGAGGAGGTTTTTTCCTTAGCCCTGCTGCTACTTTCCCGGCTTCGTCAGCGAACACAAGGAATTACGCAGCTACAACAACTACATTTACCGCGTTTACGGTACCAAATGTAGGAGCCGCAGGAAATGATTTCCTTCTCGATGTAGTCAAAGCAAGTGATGGAGCAGTTGTAGTAAATGATATTGCACTTAATTTAGTTGCAGGCAAAGTTTATACACTTGCACTTATTGGAAGCGATGATCCTGCTGAGCAAGCATATCAATTACTGGTTATAACACATCGGTAAACAATTATTCTGATTAAATAAAAAGGCGTTCCAGTAGGAACGCCTTTTTTAATGTGAAGAAATTTTTAATTATGTGATTACAAATCAACCCATTGATTAATGGGTACCAATTAATTAATACATTCAGCCATTTAAGTATTCTCTCATTTGGCTTAATGCCCATAAATAAAATATAATTTCAATTCTCCCTGCTCACCATTGTAATTATGGATACTATGTTCAAGATTTTATTTTTTAAATTGATTTTTCAGACGACTTTTTAATTAATTGAATATTCATGATTTATAAATAATCATCTATTCCATTAATCTAATCACTTGACTCTTCACGATAAACAACGAAAAGAATTTAACTTTAAAGTTAACCACTTTAAACATATGCAGGTGTTTGGCAATCATAAAACAGGTTCTGAAGATGGGATTAATAGTAAAGAAGGGAAACAGTCGGGGGGAGTGGCCTGATTCAATAGTGCCGGACTGCTCCTTTTTGTTGTATCAATCTGACCGATCGTGTCCGTAAAGTCAGGGCTCTGCCCAAAATAAAAAAGGGTACCTTTTCAAGTACCCTTTTCAAAAATAAAAGATAGGCAACGACTTACTCTCCCGGGTAT
>JALOMY010000140.1 GCA_025455225.1 Cyclobacteriaceae bacterium
TGGATTGATGGCAACACCGGAAAAGTGATTCCATTCAGCACCAATGATAATGGTGGTGACCTGGTTGAAACAGCATTTTTAGTTCAGGGCCTGATTACATTCAGGCAATATCTTAATCCGGGTGTAACCGAAGAGAATAACCTGATCAACCGCATCAACACCTTGTGGCAGGGCGTTGAGTGGGATTGGTACAGGCAAAACAACCAGAACACGTTATACTGGCATTGGTCACCCGACAAAGGCTGGGCAATGAACATGCAGATTAAGGGATGGAACGAAGCCTTAATTATCTATGTGCTGGCAGCATCATCACCTACACACTCGGTTCCCAAAATTGTTTACGACAATGGCTGGGCTAGCAACGGTGGCATGAAGAACGGAAACAGCTACGAAGGCATTCCGCTTCCGCTGGGACCCTCGTATGGCGGGCCCTTATTCTTTGCTCATTATTCTTTCCTGGGCCTGGATCCGCGGGGTTTATCCGATGTGTATTGCACCGATTACCTGGTGCAGAATCAAAATCATAGCTTAATTAATGAAGCATACTGCATTCGCAATCCCAATAAATTTGTAGGCTATAGCGAAGACTGCTGGGGATTGACCGCCAGTGATAACCAGGCCGGTTATTCCGCCCACTCGCCAACGAACGATTTAGGTGTGATTACACCTACCGCAGCATTATCTTCATTTCCCTATACGCCCGATGAATCAATGAAGGCATTGAAATTTTTCTATTATACATTAGGCGACCGGTTGTGGGGACAATATGGATTTTATGATGCATTTAATTTAACTGCCGGCTGGACAGCCAATTCTTTTCTGGCGATTGATCAGGGACCCATCATCATCATGATTGAAAATCACCGCACAGGCTTATTATGGGATTTGTTCATGTCAGCACCGGAAGTTCAGTCGGGTTTAACTTCGTTGGGATTTAATTGAAATCGCTTTCAAAATCTTGGAATTAAGAAACACATTATGAAATTAATTTATTTCCTGTTTGTATCGGTAATCCTGTTGTCAGGTTGCCAGTCCAGGCAAGAGCCACAACAGGCTGTTATCAGCGATGATTCACTGATGACCTTAGCGCAATACCAAACCTTTCAATATTTCTGGGACAATGCCGAACCTACCTCGGGCCTTGCCCGGGAGCGAACACATATGGACAACATCTATCCGGATAATGACCAGCACATTGTAACCACGGGTGGCTCCGGATTTGGTTTGATGGCCATACTGGTGGGAATCGAACGTGGCTTCATTACCCGCGAGCAGGGATTTCAACGATTTAATCACATCGTTCATTTTCTGGATACAGCCGATCGTTTTCATGGAGCCTGGCCGCACTGGTTGAATGGTGAAACCGGAAAAGTAAAACCATTCAGTCCTAAAGATGATGGTGGCGACCTGGTGGAAACGGCATTTCTTGTTCAGGGCCTTCTGGCGGTGCGTGAATATTTCAAAGATGGAAATGAGGATGAGAAAAAACTGGCAGCCAACATTGATGAGCTGTGGCGAGGTGTGGAGTGGGATTGGTACACCAACGGAAAAGATGTGTTATACTGGCACTGGTCGCCTGCACACAATTGGGAAATGAATTTTCCGGTAGGAGGGTATAATGAATGTCTTATCATGTATGTACTGGCGGCTTCATCGCCTACCCATCCGATCAAGCCGGAAGTGTACCATAAAGGATGGGCCCGCAGTGGTGCCATTAAAACGGATCAAAAATTTTATGACCTGGAAACGGTGCTCGACCATTACGAGCATAACGACTTCCCGGTGGGTCCGTTGTTCTGGGCACATTATTCGTATTTAGGATTGGATCCGCGCAACCTGAAAGATCAGTATGGCGATTACTGGAAACTCAATCAGAATCATGCCCTTATCCATTACCGGTATTGTGTTGACAACCCTAAGAACTTTGAAGGATATGGTGAAGATTGCTGGGGTTTAACGTCCAGTTACTCCATGATTGGTTATGCCGGGCACAATCCATCCGAAGACCTGGGTGTAATTTCACCCACCGCTGCGTTGTCTTCATTTCCATACACTCCGGAAGAAAGCATGAAGTTTCTGAAATTTATCTACAATCCTTCCCGCGACAGCCTGGTGGGAGACTATGGTCCGTATGACGCATTTAGTTTTTCAGCGAAATGGTATCTGCCGCGTTACCTGGCTATTGACCAGGGCCCTATTCCGGTCATGATCGAAAATTACCGAACGGGTCTTCTATGGAAGTTATTTATGAATGCACCGGAAGTGAAGGAGGGATTGAACAAGCTTGGTTTCACTTATTAATCGTATACTATGAAATGGTTCTATAGCTTTTCGGCTGTCGTGTTCATTGCACTGTCAGCCTGTACCACATCAACAACATCCACTTCCAGCGCAGATGAAAAAATTGATTCACTGATGGCACTGATGACACTCGAAGAAAAAATCGGCCAGTTGAATCTTCCTTCTGCTGGCCAGTTTACAACGGGAGAAGCGGAGAGTTCCGATATCGCGAAAAAGATTGAACAAGGGCTTGTGGGTGGATTATTCAATATTAAATCAGTGCCCGCAATTCGGGAAATGCAATCCATCGCAGTAGAAAAAAGCCGGTTGAAAATACCCTTGTTATTCGCAATGGATGTGATACACGGATATGAGTCTGTATTCCCGATTCCGCTGGGATTAAGTTGCACATGGGATATGGAACTGATCGAAAAGACAGCCCGAATGGCGGCCCAGGAAGCCAGTGCCGATGGTATTAATTTGACGTTTTCACCCATGGTTGATCTATCCCGCGATGCCCGTTGGGGCCGCATATCCGAAGGAAGCGGGGAAGATCCCTTTCTTGGTTCTGAAATCGCGCGGGCGATGGTTCGCGGTTACCAGGGCGATGATCTGACAGCGAATAATACCATTATGTCGTGCGTAAAACACTATGCCTTATACGGAGCATCTGAAGCCGGCCTGGATTATAATACCGTAGACATGAGCCGGAATCGCATGTACAACGAGTATTTTCCTCCCTACAAAGCGGCAGTTGATGCCGGTGCCGGAAGTATAATGGCTTCATTTAATGAGATTGATGGAATTCCGGCTACGGCCAATAAATGGTTGCTCACCGATGTACTGCGTACCCAATGGGGGTTCAAGGGATTTGTAGTTTCCGATTATACCGGTGTAAGTGAAATGGTTGATCATGGTTATGGAAATATCCAGGAAGTTTCTGCGAAAGCATTGGCTGCCGGTTTGGATATGGACATGGTAAGCGAAGGTTTACTGAATACATTAGCCCAATCATTGAAGGAGGGAAAAATTACAGAGCAGCAAATCAATGCAGCTTGTCGCAGAATCCTGGAAGCGAAATTTAAACTCGGTTTGTTTGATGATCCGTACCGGTATTGCGATGAGAATCGTGCGAAGAATGAAATCTTCACTGCGGAAAATCGTGCGTTTGCCCGAAAAGTGGCATCCGAAAGTTTTGTGCTCCTGAAAAATCAGAACAACCTGTTGCCGTTGAAAAGGACAGGAACCATTGCCCTGGTGGGTCCATTGGCGGATGCCAGTAACCAGATGTCGGGAACGTGGAGTGTTGCGGCACGCCATAATGAGTCCATTTCACTTTTAAAGGGATTGCAAAATGCAGTCGGCAACCAGGCGAAAGTTATTTATGCCAAAGGATCTAACCTGGATGCAGACTCCATATTCGAAGCAAAGGCAACACTCTTTGGCAAAACTTTGCATCGCGATCCGCGCCCGGCTGACGTAATCCGGGAGGAAGCGGTGCGCATAGCGCGTAATGCCGATGTGATTGTTGCTGCTGTGGGTGAATCGGCCGAGATGAGTGGTGAGTCATCAAGCCGGACGGATATTGGTATTCCTGAAACACAGCGCGATTTGTTGAAAGCACTTTTAAAAACCGGTAAGCCGGTTGTATTGGTTTTATTCACTGGTCGCCCGCTAACGATTAAATGGGAGAGTGAAAATTTCCCGGCCATTCTCAACGTATGGTTTGGAGGGAGTGAAGCGGGAGATGCCATTGCCGATGTATTGTTTGGCGATGTCAATCCTTCAGGTAAACTCTCAACCACTTTTCCGCAGCATGTGGGCCAGGTTCCAATCTATTATGCACACAAAAACACAGGTCGGCCACTGGGCGAAGGAAAATGGTTTTCGAAGTTTCGTACCAATTACCTGGATGTTTCCAACGATCCGGTATACCCGTTTGGCTATGGGTTGAGTTACACTACATTCAGTTACAGCGATCCGAAGCTGGATAAAGCTTCTATTACGCTGGATGAATCGATCACCGTTTCGGTGGAGATTACCAATACAGGGAATCGCGATGGAGCAGAAGTAGTACAACTCTACATTCGCGACCTGGTAGGATCTGTCACACGGCCCGTCAAAGAATTAAAAGCGTTTAGAAAGATTACACTTAAAGCAGGTGAGAAACAAACAGTTAGTTTTACCTTATCCAAAAATGATCTATCCTTTTATAATTCTGATCTGAACTTTGTTGCCGAACCAGGCGACTTTGAAGTCTTTGTCGGAGGTGATTCTCAGAACGTTAAGAAGACAACGTTTACACTGAAATAAACATCCAATTAAAGCTTATAATAAAACCGGGCCTTTGTCAACACAGGCCCGGTTTTATTTTTTGCGTGAATGTGAAATCTGGTTTAGATCACTTCACAGACCACGGTTGAATTCATTACCAGAAAACAACGTATAAGATTGTGCACAACAGCAATACAATCGTTGCTCCGATGTTGAACACCGGGCTGGTTTTAAATAATTCTTTATCAAGCGGAATGCCCTTGACATCAGCAACTTTGGATTCATACAAACTGATGGCCATGATAATCAGGAAGGATAAAACAGCTGTGAACATCATTTGATCGAGGAAAGGAATATTCACAAACAAGGCCGATGAAGACCATCCATTCGGTGCCACTTTGAAATACAGGGCAATGGGTATGGATGCAATTACACCCCAGATAGCCCCATTATTCGTAGCCCGTTTAACAAACAACCCGGAGAGGAACACAGCCAGGATACCCGGGCTCACAAGGCCTGTATATTCCTGGATGAATTGAAACGCCTGCCCGAGGTTACCCAATAAGGGAGCAATTAGCATGGCCACTACCAGGGCAACAGCCGCTGTGATACGACCAACGGAAACAGTTTGCTTGTCCGTTGCATTTTTATTGATGTACGGACGGTAAATGTCCATGGTAAAGATCGTGGCCGTTGAATTCAGCATGGAAGCCAGTGAGGAAACAATGGCCGCTGCGAGAGCTGCAAGCACCAATCCTTTAAGGCCGGCAGGGACAAAGCTTTTAATCAGCCAGGGGTAGGCGTTGTCGTTGATAATGGCACCTTCTTTATTGATAAAACTCGGATCAACAGTAGCTGTTGAAAGATCACCCGATGGATCGGCATTTAAAACAAAGGCTACAATTCCCGGAATTACTACAATTAACGGAATGATCATTTTCAGGAAAGCGGCAAACACAATTCCTTTCTGTGATTCGTCCAGGCTCTTTGCGGCCAGCGTACGCTGAATAATGTATTGATTGAATCCCCAGTAATAGACGTTGGCAACCCACATGCCTCCGATCAGAACGGCCAGTCCCGGTAAATCCCACCACGCATCTTTTCCATCCGGTGTGATGATTTCCCCTTTCGAAATGATCATCGAAAACTTCTCCGGAACCACTTTATAAATATGCGCTAATCCGTCCAATACATTTCCGTTTGGAGAGACATGCTCCAATGCCAGGTAAGAAGTAATTAAACCGCCAACAATCAGAAGCACCACTTGAACCACATCCGTCCAGGCAACTGCCGACAATCCACCGTAGAGGGAATAAGCCGCGGCAAACAAACCCAGGCCAATAATGCTGTACATCATCAAGGCACCGTCACCTTCACCGATTACGGTATCGAGGGTTCTGGCACCGAGGTACATAACCGAAGTGAGGTTAACAAATACGAAAAGGCAGATCCAGAAAATGGCCAGTATGGTTTTCAGATTGGTGCTGAACCGTTTCTCAACAAATTCAGGAATGGTATAAATGCCTTTCTTGATGAAGATGGGAAGAAAAAATTTGCCCACGATCAACAACGTGATCGCAGCCATCCATTCATAGGAGGCTATTGCCAGCCCGATGGCAAATCCGGATCCGGACATACCCACAAATTGCTCGGCCGATATATTCGCGGCAATCAGGGAAGCCCCGATAGCCCACCAGGGAAGGGCCTTCGAGGCCAGAAAATAATCCTCCGCATTTTTTTGATGCCCTTTTTTATCGCGCGAAACGTAAAGTCCGATACCCAGAATCAGGGCACAATAGGCAAGAAAAATAAGTGAATCAATAAACTCTAAATGCATAACAGGTAAGGCTTAAGTATCCTTGAAATATAGGGATTTATCTCATTTTATGAGACCCTAAATAGGATGAAATCCAACTGGTGAAATCACGGATTTACTGGTTAGCCCATGAATATTTTTCAGTTCCGCGACTTCAGTCTTTCACTAAAAAAAGACAAAATGACTCAATCCTGATTACAATAGGTTAAAAATCAAGTCATTATGGCCTGATTGCAGGTAAGGCACATTTTTTCCTAAGGAGAAGTTGAATGTTAATTCAATGTTCAACCTAAAAAATTTACCATTATGAGTCTGATAAAATATAACTCCGTACTGAATGATTATGTACCGACTACATTCAGCAACCTGATTGACCGTTTCTTCAATGAGACTGTGTCCCGCACGGGTGGGTCCGCCTATTCATTTGTTCCGCGCGTTGATATTGTAGAGAATGATAAAGCGTTTGAAGTACACGTTGCTGTTCCGGGCATGAATAAGGAAGATTTCGCCATTGATGTGAAGGACAATTTTCTCACGATAAGCGGTGAGCGGAAGTTCACCCAGGAAAAGAAAGATGTGAATTTCCATTCCATCGAAACCCAGTATGGAACATTTAGCCGCTCATTCGGACTTCCGGAAAATGTTGATGCTGCTAAAATTTCGGCCACCTATGTGAATGGAATTTTGGTGATCACAATTCCAAAAGACGAAAAGAAAACGCTGAAAACAACCATAAAAGTTAACTAAGCTCACATACGAATTCCCCCGGGAATCCGTTAAGAATATAGGTTTAGGTTTAGGTGTCTGGCCCTGTCCGGAGAATTCCGGCCGGGGCTTTTCCATTTTTAGAAGAGCTGTTAAACGTAAATGCGTGTTGAAGATCGAACATTTAGGTTCGATTATCTCGTTTTTCGTACATTCATAACACATCTTCCTCTTTTTACGTTAACTTTCTATTTCCAAGCAACTGAATGTCGGGTATGAAACGAATCATCGCACTTCTTTCCATCATTTTATTGGTCACTATTGCCGGTGG
>JALOMY010000141.1 GCA_025455225.1 Cyclobacteriaceae bacterium
GCATTTTCACCACCGAATCCAAGATTCAGGGAAGGTATTCCGATATGTTGGATGAAGGGAGAATAATCGGAACCTGAGCCCAATGCTCCCAACGTTAGAATCTTTTTCGAGATCGCGTCTTTGCGTGCTTTTGCATTGGCTGCATTGACTGCTTGTCGTGACATAAGACGGTCAAACACACTGATTCCGGTTTGCGGATCGTTTACATCACGTGCTACTTCGGTCATGAGCGTTTCCAGGGTATGCGATCCTTGTGCTCCAAGGAATCCACGTCCGTTTCCATCGGAATTGATGTACGCAACTGCCTTCTTACGGAGTTCTTCAGCATGATGCTCAACCCATTCGGTTGAGCCCAGTAATCCAGGTTCTTCACCATCCCAGCCGCAATAGACTAACGTACGCTTCGGTTTCCATCCCGTCTTGGTTAATTCACTGATGGCGCGTGCTTCTTCCATCAAGGCAACCATACCGCTGATGGGATCGGCCGCACCATTTACCCAGGCATCGTGATGATTGCCGCGAATAACCCATTCGTCAGGTAATTCACTGCCTTTCATTTTAGCAATTACGTTATGGCAGTCCACCATCTTCCAGTCAAACTCCAGTTTTAAGTGAACGATAGATTTGCTGGGACCAACATGATAGGTTATGGGCAATGCTCCGCGCCAGTTGCGCGGTGCTACCGGTCCACCCAAGGCCTCCAGTAAGGGCTGGGCATCTCCGTAGGATATGGGAAGAACAGGTATCCGGATTAGGTTGGTAACTTCTTCGCGTTTTAATCGTTTGGCATCCGCGGTTGCGCCAACATCGGGTGTTAATGGATCACCCGGATATACAGGCATATCCATCACTGATCCGCGTTGAACACCGAATTGATTTTTGAAGGCACCATTCGGATAAACATCGCCCTGAAAATAACCATCCTCCATTGGATCGGAATAGATAATGCACCCGATGGCGCCATGTTCCTGTGCTACTTTGGGTTTGATACCGCGCCATGAACCACCGTATTTGGCGATCACAATCTTACCTTTCACATCAATTCCCATTCGCGCCAGTTCTTCGTAATCATCGGGAACACCGTAATTGACAAATACCAGCTGACCTCGTACGTCTCCATCTGCCGACCACGCATGATAAGTAGGAAGTTGTTCTGATTTTTGGTTGGAAGTCCGGTCCTCCTTCAATGCAGGTTCTTCCAGCCGGGCTTTGAATTTTTTTTCACCGGTCATTTCCAGTAAGCGGGTTCGTGGAGTCGGGAAGAGTACCTTGTACGTTTCCAATTCAGCTTCATACCCCCAACTGCGAAACAAATCGCGCATGTACTCGGTATTTTCTTTTCCATAAACAGAACCTAATGGATGGGGCCTGGCGGTAAGCCGTTTCATCCACTGATCCAGATTAGATGCATTGAGATAGGAATCGAATTGCTGCTCTGCCTTGATCTGTACCAATTCGCATGGTAATGAAGGTTTGGAAGTGAAAATTAGTTAATCCAAATCAAGGCTTAGTTGAAATTATTTAAATGGTTATTGAAGAAGCGTTTGATCATTTATCAGGTAGACCGAACGGTATTCGCTTCAATGCAACCTGCCCGTTGCTGATGACCAGCAAGACATCCTGTAGGTACCGAACTTCCTGCTGGGGATTACCCGGAACGAGAATCAGGTCAGCTTCGAAGCCTGGAATTATCTTGCCGGTTGATTGATCAATACCTAAAAGTTTCGCGGCAACCGTTGTTGCGGATTGAATGGCTTCATAGGGTGTCATTCCCATGCGTACAAAATGCTGGCATTCCAGCGAAATGCGACTTGTTGTAGATGATGAATAACCGTTATCAGCACCGGTTGCAATAGGAACGCCCAGTTCCCTGGCTTTCCTGAATACTTGTTCGGCCTGGGGCATCATGAATTTTCCACGGAGTTCCAATACAGGCCCCATGTAATCGCCTCCCGGCTGCGTTAAATCTTCCAATGTGATAAAGGTTGGAACCAGGAAAGTTCCTTTGCTTTTCATGAGCTTTAAAGTTTCCTCGCTCAAAAAGGTTCCGTGTTCAATGCTCTTTGCTCCGGCTTTGACGGCTGCACGTGCACCTTCATCTCCATGTGCATGAACCATAACCGGGATACCCCGTTTGGAAGCTTCTTCTACAACAACCCTTAACTGATGTTCTGTATAGACCTGTTCCCTTGGGTCAGTATCAGGCCTTCCGGCACGTTCAGTACCCCGGGTCTTAATCACTTTGGCCCCGCGGTCAATGTTTACATTAACAAGTAATCGAAGTTCATCATCTGTTTTTACGCCATTGATTAGTGAGGCTAATCGAACATCCGCCAGTATTGTCTCTTCGAGATCAGGTGAAACATAAACACCAGCAGGGATTACATCCGGTCCGGCAATTTTACCCTGCAATGACAATTGCATCAGGCTCACATCCTGGTATGCCGATACACCGGCCGTGCGTACGGAAGTTACCCCTGTAGCAAGTGCGCGTTTGGCAGATTCCAGGTTATCAAGGTGGGAGTGGGCATCAATCAGGCCGGGCAAGATATAATTTCCCTGGCAATCGATCACTTCATAATCGGAGGGTATTGCATCACCAGTTTTACCAATTCGTTCAATCAATCGACCATTGATAAAAATAATGGTGTTGGTTTGAATTCGGTTATCAACGCCATTAAAAAGATGGGCATTCAACAAAGCCAGTTTCTTTGGCTGCGCGAAAGAGCCTGAATAAAGAAGAATCAGAAAGAGTACTAAATATTTTTTCATGAACATATCTTATTGGATTCGGATGGAAGCAATGCTGAATGAAATCAAGGCCAATGCAAAGCAGAGGGTAGGCGCAAGGAAGAAATACATCATTGAGATCACCGTTCCAATCAGGAGAGCAGAAGCATAGAGCTTGCTGATTCGTTTTAAAAGCATTGGCTGGCTAGATAATTGATGTGACAGGAAAAGACCCAATACGCCACTCCATAGAAACAATAAGGAGAAACAAAGACTAAAGCCCTTTTGTAACTCCATCATAGTAAGGGTTTGCCCGAAACCAACATCCATCTTATAGTTGATCATAAGGGAAAGCAATTGTTCTTCCGTTTCATTTTCAGGTACAGCTTTCTGAAAATGTCCGAATAGATGTAGAAAACATGTGAGGATCAGAATGTACGATCCGATTTTGAAATACAGCATAGGGTTAATTTGGAATGAGAAATTAACCATTATTCTGAATTATTCAGAATTGAAGAATCAGGGAGTGTAAGAAAATTGGAGAAACAACCTTGCTCAATAAAAAATCATTTCTTTCGTGCCAGCACTTTTTCAACAGCACGTACGATGTTTTCAGGTGCCAGTCCATACTTTTTCAAAAGTTGTACCGGTGTACCACTTTCGCCAAATGAATCATTAACAGCCACCATTTCAATTGGTGCCGGGTAATGCCGTGAAAGTACCTGGGCAACGCTGTCACCCAAGCCACCATTAATCTGATGTTCTTCGCAGGTTACTGCGCATCCTGTCTTTTGAACGGAAGCAAGAATCGCCTCCACATCAAGAGGTTTTATAGTATGGATGTTAATGACTTCAGCACGAAACCCCTTCTCAGCTAAAATCGCTTCGGCTTCGATGGCTTGCCATACCATATGGCCACATGCAAAAATTGAAACCTGGTCACCTTCAATCATACGGTCGGCTTTGCCGATTATAAATGGACGGTCCGGTGTAGTAAATATGGGCCAGGAAGGCCGGCCAAAACGCAAGTAAGCCGGACCGTGATGATCGCCCAGGGCTAACGTAGCTGCCTTTGTTTGATTAAAATCACACGGAACAATTACAGTCATGCCGGGCAACATCTTCATCATGCCGATGTCTTCCAGAATCTGGTGAGTGGCTCCATCTTCTCCAAGGGTAACTCCGGCATGGGAAGCACAGATTTTTACATTCTTATGGGAGTAGGCGATGGATTGCCGAATCTGATCATACACTCTTCCAGTAGAAAAGTTAGCGAATGTGCCGGTAAATGGAATTTTACCTCCGATGGTCATGCCGGCTGCCAGCCCCATCATATTGGCCTCAGCAATACCAACCTGAAAGAACCGATCCGGAAATTCCTTTTTAAAAGCATCCATTTTCAGGGAGCCGGTTAGATCGGCACACAAGCCAACTACATTCGGGTTTTTGCGGCCGAGTTCAAGTAAACCGGCACCAAAGCCGGAGCGTGTATCTTTCTTTTCGGTGAAGGTGAGTTTGGTCATAGGGCTGGAGGTAGTGGTTGTTCAAAATCCAGCGCAATAATACAACTCCTTTCGATAAGCCTGAAATGGTAGGAGCATGAACAAAAGTCAATTTCTTAAATTTTCAAACCCTAGTACCGGATATTGCGTATGTAGCAAAGGCAGAAGCATTATAGATATGAGTAAAAAAGACCGCCACTACCTGATCTGGTTTCTGATTGGCCTGTTTATCGCCATTTTACCCTGGATCATCCTGACCTGAATAATCCCAGCAAATTTCTTTTTACAAATAAAGCGCGGATCTCGTTGCGTTCTTCTAACGACATAGTTGGTCAACACGCATAAAAAAACAAGAGACTTAGTGTAGTTGAAACTAGCCGATCTGCTTTATATTGTTGCCTGATTTTAAGGTATCTTATATGAGCACTACTGGATTCAATCCTACTGTAATTCGTTCTCAATTTCCTTCGCTTCAGCGCATTCACAATAATAACCCTCTGGTTTTCTTGGATGGACCTGCTGGTACACAAGTCCCCAACCATGTAATTGATGCGATTTCAAATTATTACAGGAATTCCAACGCCAATACCCATGGCGCCTTTCTTACAACGCACGAGACTGATAAAGTAATTCAGAATATGCGCCAGGCGATGGCGGCTATGCTGAATGCCGAGAGTGAATCGTGCATTTCAATTGGTCAGAATATGACCACGCTGAATTTTTCCCTGGCCAGGGCAATAAGCCGGGTGCTTAAACCCGGAGATGAAGTGCTGATAACCCAGCTGGATCACGAAGCTAACCGTGGTCCCTGGTTAACGCTACACGATGCGGGCATCAAAGTTCGGGAAGTTAATCTGTTGCCAACCGGTGTTTTGGACTATGAGGACTTTGAACGGAAAATTAATGAAAATACCAGGCTGGTTTGCATGGGTATGTCTTCCAATTGTATCGGTACGGTTAATGATTTCAAGTGGGCCCGGGCAATAACCTATAAGTATAATGCCTGGCTTTTACTGGATGCCGTGCATTATGCTCCACATTTTGCAATTGATGTTGAGAGTATTGGTTGCGATTTCCTGCTTTGTTCTGCTTATAAATTTTATGGACCTCATGTTGGCATACTTTACAGTAAACCTGGTGTATTGGACAGGCTACCCACCGACCGCTTACGTACAGCTGGGCAGACCGCACCTGATTGTATTGAAACCGGTACGTTAAATCATGCTGCCATTGCCGGGGTAACTGCTGCGGTTGAGTTTATCAGTAATGTTGGAGAAGGCAATTCTCTTCGTGAAAAACTAGTGAATGCTTTTACTAATATCAGTGCACATGAATATGCACTGGCAAGCCGTTTATATGAAGGGCTAAGCAAAATAGCAGGAGTAAAAATAATCGGACAGGATTTTTCTTCAACCGGACGAACACCAACGGTTTCCTTTACCATGGAAGGTAAAACACCATTGCAAGTTTGTAAGCAACTGGCGTTAAAAAATATTTTTGCCTGGGACGGGCATTTCTATGCCATTCATGCCATGGAAGTATTAGGATTGCTTGAAAAAGGTGGGGTTACCAGGATGGGAATTTCCATGTACAACACCAAAGATGAAATTGAATTTGTAATTGGTGAAGTGGCCCGCATCGCCCGCAGCTGATTACCCTTTGATGTTTGGTATCATATGTAATATAATAGAATTATTTATTGCACAAGTCCGCAATTCGGTATGATCTTATTACTTGGTTACTTCAATCATATCTCTTAATACTGCTGCCGATGTAGCCAGTGGATCTTCCTCAATAATTTTCATACTGATCGATTCATAAAGATCCGATTCAAATTCAACGCCCATTTCCCAACCTTCGCATTGGCCTAAAAATGAATTGGCTTTTACTTCAGTAGGCTTTACGGAGAGTTTCCAGGTATTTCCTTGTGGGATGGCCGAAGCAATAAGCTTAATGGTGTTTCCACGTTGCCTGGCCAAAGCAAGGTCTTCTGCCGTAATATTTTGAATTCCGTTAGTTTCAATATCCTTGATGGTTCCTGTAAAGTCCGTAAATGATTTCATGATGATGTAAAGTTTATTGGCAGCGTCATGCCCTTTAACATCATGCATGGAATCTGCTTCAGCAGCACCTACCCGTTGGGCTTCTTTAATGGCTTCTTCCATGGTTCCACCGGTTTCAAGTGCTTTCAAAATATGATTGGTAGTAGCATTCAAAATTCCTTTAAAGTGACGGAGTGATGCACCTGCCATATCCCGCCTGAGTACATTGATTACGGGTAATCCTCCGCATACCGTTGCACTGAAGGCAATTCGGGTATGATGTTCATTCGCCAACCGGTGTAATTCATCATAGGCAAAGACCATGGGGGCCTTGTTGGCCAGTACTACTTTCCAGCCTTTATTAAGTGCCAGCTTCGTAGCGGATAATCCCGGGTTTCCATCCGTCAGGTTGACCGGAGAGCTTTCGATCAATAGTTCGGCATTCGCGTGAAGTGGCAGCACATCCGAAGGAACATCCGGAAGAAAACCCGTCAGATCACGAACTTTTCTTTTATTGGATTTAAGCGCTATTAAATCTTCATAACGGTATCCACTTTCTGAGACCGCCATGCCGGATGAATCGGCCACAGCGGTAATTAAGAACTCCACTCCATATTGACTGCGAAGCAATTCTCTTTTATCCCTAAGAATCTTTAACAACCCAAGATTAACGTTGCCTAAACCAAGAAGTGCGGTTTTAATTTTATTCATCGAATTTTTGTGCTGGAAATTTAAATACAACCACGAAAGGGTTGTTTACTGTGAAGTAATTTGAAGAGTTGCAAATAAGTAAATAGTGAGTATCTGAGTCAGGCAGAGTCCGGTATCTCGGCATAATCCACCAGGTTCTTTTTATAAAATAAGGTAAGGAAAGTCATTAAGAGGTTGCCTTTATCTTCAGGACCTTTTTCTTCGAAAAAATGATCGATGTCTTTATACCCGGTTAAATGATGGAAGTCAGAATCGGATAATTTTTTAAATCCCATAGACCAGTCCTTAAATATCCGGGAAGGAGAGGTGCCTTCCATTATTTTCATTACCCTTCGATGCTTGGGATCACGGCAAATGGAATCGTAAAGTTCGAGCACGGATTCTTTATTCCCTTCCAGTACCTGAATGAATTTTCCATTCAGGTATAACAACATGCCCGTAATGTTATTCAGTTTATTGTAGTGACGACTTTCTTTAAGAAGGTTGATCAGGTCCTCCTGGGAAAATGGAACATTTGTATGGCTTGTATAGATCAGATGGTACATGGTAGTAATGTACTCATTTTTTTCGTTTCCTTTGAATCGGATTACATCAGGTTATTATGACGAAATTTTACTGGTGGAATGAAATTACAGAGACAGAATACTATTTTCAGGCCAAATTAGAATTCATTTTAATATGACACGATCATCAAAAACATTGCGCATCCTGGTTGTGGGTTGTGGTAACATGGGCAGTTCTCACGCCACCGCATACCATAACCTGGAGGGATTTCAAATCTGCGGACTCGTTGCAAAAGGCGATAGTAATGCCATTTTAAATAAAAAGCTGGGCGGTGGATATGAATTGTTTGATGATTACGAAGTTGCATTAGAGAAAACTAAACCTGATGCAGTATGTATTGCTACGTACCCCGATACCCATGAATCGTATGCAATAAAAGCATTTGATAAGGGTTGCCACGTGTTTATTGAAAAGCCGGTTGCCGATACTGTGGCCGGAGCAGAACGTGTAGTGGCTGCTGCCCGAAAGGCAAACCGAAAATTAGTTGTAGGTTATATTCTCAGGCATCATCCGTCCTGGGAGAAGTTTATTGAGTTATCCCGGCAACTTGGAAAACCGTTGGTAATGCGCATGAATCTTAATCAGCAAAGCCATGGGGTAATGTGGAACGTGCACCGCAACCTGATGAAGAGTTTAAGCCCGATTGTTGATTGTGGCGTTCATTATATTGATGTGATGTGCCAAATGACGCGCAGCAAACCGGTGCAGGTAAGTGCTATCGGAGCGCGTTTAACCGAAGATATCCCCAAAGGAAATTATAATTACGGCCAACTTCAGATTCGGTTTGAAGATGGATCAGTTGGGTGGTATGAAGCCGGTTGGGGTCCAATGATCAGCGAAACAGCCTTTTTCGTAAAAGATGTAATCGGGCCGAAAGGATGTGTTTCTATTGTTGCTAAAGAAGCCGGAGCCAGCGGTAAATCAGATTCCGTTGAATCGCATACGAAGACAGAATCATTACGTTTTCATCATGCCGATATCGATGATAAAAACAACTTCATAAAAGCAGATGAATGGATCAACCTGACCGATGAACCCGACCACCAGGAGCTCTGCAACCGCGAACAACGTTTTTTCCTGAAAGCAATTGACGAAAATCTGGAT
>JALOMY010000142.1 GCA_025455225.1 Cyclobacteriaceae bacterium
GATAAGGCCCAAGGCCAGGGCAACGAATTTCTTATTAATTACTCGCATCATATCTCTCATCATTTTCAATTATTTGAAACTAAGGTTAACACCAAAAGTTAGTGACCGGGTTGTAAAGTAGGTGTTTCTTCTTTCAAGCCCTGGCGCCAAACTTGAGCTGAAGTTGTCGCCATTTTCAGAATCATTATATCGCACTTCAGGATCGATACCGGTGTAATTGGTAATCGTGAACAAATTCTGTCCGGCAAAGTAAACACGTGCCCTCGAAAGGAAATTATTCTTCAACGGTATGTTATAACCAAGAGAAAGGTTATCCAATCTTAAGAAGCTGGCATCTTCAACATACAGTGAGGAGAATGTAGGAGCTTGAGTAACAAAAGGGGTTTTATCTGTTACTACACTGTTCCACGTATTTGAGGAAGCATCCCGGTTTTCATAAAAACCACGGTATGAGTTATACAAATCATGACCCCAAACTCCGCGCAGGAAGAAATTCAGATCCCAGTTCTTGAAGGTAAATGTATTCAGAAAACCAAATTCACCGGTTGGAAGACCATTACCCACTACTTCAAATTCATCCGGGTCTGTTGTTGATAATACATAACGACCATTCTCATCTACACCACGGTAAACAGGTCCGTACATGTTACCCAATGTTTCACCCACTTTGTTACGGATGATCTCGTTGTTGTTCTGACCCGGTGAACCCGGTGTTGCCAAGCGTACTTCAGAGAATCCGAGTTCTCCAACGCTGAACGATTCAATCTGTGTGCGATCGTATATAGTAAAGTTCAAAGTCGGTGTCCAGGACACAGGACCTAACTTTATATCGTTATAGGATGCAATGAATTCAAATCCGGCCGCTTTGAGGCTTCCAATGTTAGCCCAGGCAAAACCAGCCACGTTACTAAGTGGCGAACCATCTTCAGCAGTTGCTCCAAATGGGTTCGGTGCACCTGAAGGGATACCGATTCCATATAACAGGTCATCAATATTCCGGGTATAGTACTCAACGGAACCAGTCAGCCTGTTGTTTAAGAAACCAAAATCAAAACCAATGTTAAGCTCTTTCTTGGTCTCCCATTTCAATGTAGGGTTAGGATCCCTGGCTTGACGCAAGGATACGTACGTATTGTTAGCCGTTAATGGATCACCATCGAAATCGATTATCTGGCCAGGAGCAAACGTAGCCAAAGCGAGGTTAGCTGCCGGAGGCAAGTTACCAGTTACACCATACGAAACTCTGAATTTCAAGTTGCTTACCGGTCCTAAATCAGCCAATTCAGTTAGTTGTACACCCAAACTGGCAGCCGGGAATAAACCGGTTTTTTCATCTTCACCAAATCCACTATAAGACTCGGAACGAACACTGGCGGACAGGAAATACGTATTGCTGTAATTCAGGTTAACACGACCGAATGCAGAATTCAATACATTATCATTTTTGAATCCATATAAATCGGTAAGACTGGATGCAGCACGGTTGGAAGCAAATGCCAACTGGTCGAAGCCGGTGTAGTCAAAAAGAAAGCGGTTTACCTGAACGCCAAAGCCTTCACTTTCCCTTTTCTGAGTTGCCATACCTACGAGGAATTCTCCGTTCAGTTTATCAAATGTACGGGTGTACTTCAATGTACCTTCTAATAACCGGTTAACATTGTCATAGGTTTCTCTGCGGGCAATACCATCACCTGCAATTCCACGCGCAAAATCTTGCTTGCTCCAAAACGAACCATTCAATCCGGTTTCACGATCCTCAGCATAGTTTGCAGCTAAGGTCAAACCGTCAATGATATCGAATTCAACACGATAGTTTGCCAGTGAATTCTTGCGCTCGCCAACAAATTGCTGTTGGTTTGCCAACGCAACAGGGTTGTAAAAGTCAAACAAAGGACGCTGGAAATAACCACCGAATGGATCGTTGGGATTATCCACTGTTTCTGGGTCGAAAATCGGTGCCGTTGGATTGTAAATTACGGCATACCGGAAAGCAGCCATATTAATGGATTGCTGATCGCGGTTGTTATAAGCTAAACTTACATCAAACCGTAACCGGCCATCCAGTGCTTGTTGATTTAGTTGCAAACGGGTATTAAGCCGTTGAAAATCTACACCTTTCACGATACCCTGGTTATCCCGGTAGTTAACCGCTGCACGGTAAGTTGTGTTTCCGCTTGCACCGGTCAATGAAATGTTCTGAGTAAAAGAAGTGGCGTTCTGTGTCAATTCTCCAAACCAATCGGTACTGGATCCGAAATCCTGACCACCCCGATTAACAAATTCTTCAGGGCCAAGAACATCTATGGTGTTTGCAACCTGGTCAAATGTTACAAAGCCATTGTATTCCACATTGGCATACGAACCTCGGCCTGCTTTACCCGATTTGGTTGTTACCATAATTACACCACTGGAACCACGGGCTCCATAGATCGCAGCAGCAGAACCATCCTTCAAAACGTCAATTGACTGAATGTCATTCGGATCAACGTTATCAAGCGATGCACCTACCACACCGTCCAAAACGATCAACGGTTGTGTGTTAGCACCAAATGTGGAAATACCTCTCAAACGGAAGGTATATCCCTGGTTCGGGTCACCACCCGGACGTACGATAGACAAACCGGCTACTTTACCCTGGATCAACTGACCCGGACTGGTAACGTTACCCTGGTTAAAATCTTTTTCTTTTAAACTGGCCACCGCACTGGTGATCTCCTTCTTTTCCTGGGTACCGTAACCGGTAACCACAATTTCAGAAAGTGCTGTAACATCAGCTTGAAGGCTTATATCCACAACAGCACGATTGCCTACCGAAACTTCCTGGGTTGCAAAACCCACGAAGGTGAACACAAGGGTAGCATTGTCACCAACACTGATAGTATAGTTACCATTAGCATCGGTGGCCGTACCATTTGTGGTTCCCTTTTCAAGAATATTAACTCCTGGAACAGGGCTGTTATCATCTGCGGATGTAACCTTACCGGTCACAGTTCGCTGCTGAGCAACAGCTACAAGGCATCCGAACATTAAAAGAACGGCAAGATACCTTCGCATTGACAGATAGAATTGAGTCATAATCGAATGGTTAAGATTAAGAGTTAGGTTATTATTCGAATTTGTAAGCACCGTTGGTGACGTCCAGGGTGACTTTATACGTTCCAGCAGTTACCGGAATATTGGGTCCATCCTGGGTACCTGTTCCGGTTGGAAATGTATTGGCGCCCCAGTTAACTGACCAGCTATCGTTGGCCCTGAACTTAGCTTCACCGCCAGTTAGCGTAATACTGTTGATAATCCACAGGGCGGGGTTACCCGCATCTTGAGTCATATTGGTATCAGAATCCCAACCACCTGGTGTTGCGCTACCGATAATTCCAACTGAGTTAAAGTTGGCAATAACCTTGAATTCTTTATAAGCTACAGATTCCATTCCTTCGGTGTCGCTGGCCAGAATGTTGAAGAAATAATCACCAGGAGCCAGGGTATTATCAAAAAGAACATTAGTGGTGGTTGAAATTCCACTAACGTCAAAATCCCCTTCAGCAACGATCGTTGCAGAATCCGATTCCATGATAGAATAAGAGGCTGATGACAAGGGGGAACGGGAAAGTTCTTCTACGCCATCCTTAAATTCAACCACAAGGTTAAAATCATTCCCTTGCAGAACGAAATTCCCCGGGCTGACAATGTTAATTGTCGGGGCAGAATCGAAGACAATAGTGTCCGCATTGCCATTATCGCACGAATTCAGAACGGCTAATGCTACGACTACCAGGCTAAGTGAGTAAAAAAGTCGCTTCATACATTCAGGTTAATTGTTTGTAATAGATAATTTACTGTTAATACTATAGTAAACTGCCTTAAATATAGGTTTTTAGCCACCTTAGAAACAATTAAAACAAGCGAAATTTCACAATATTTTTTTTGGAATCGGTCTCGCAATCGTTTGCGATAATTTAATCTTGGGAGATATGAAAGTCAGCCTAAAATTGTTGATTGGGTGACCATTTTAAGAACTTCCTGAGATTGGAATACTAAACAAAATAGTGTTGAAGCTCAGCTGACTTAAAATTTATAATTGAATGAATTTCCTCGACATAAACTTTTTACCAGATTGAATTAGAAAAATACAGGTACCCACTTGTAATTGAAGGAGATCGAAATTATTCCTCATATAAGTTGACAGTAGGTATGGTAATCGTATCTAATACCTGAATACAACGCAACTTCAGAAAAAATAAAAGTACCCTTATTGCGGAACAACTTACATGGATTGGCTGATACAAAAAAGTCATCATCGCCATCGATATCGTAATCGGCAATAGCTACGCCACGGGCATTGGTTGCTTCAAAGAATAACGGATCATTTGAACGGATCTCGACAAAGGATGCCGGTTTTGCAAAGGTTACTACTACTGAAAAAAAATCAGGTAAACTACCTGAAGCTTAATCATAACGATTCTTCAATAACCTGATTGGTTGTTAGTGTATACGATTTACCCCGTAAGTTGATCGATAATGATTCACCTTCCATCAATATTGCCTCAACACCTTTACGACTGACTTTGATTTTCAGTACTCGCTGCCTGAATTCAATTCGGAACGAGTAGGATTGCCATTGTTTTGGTATAAAGGGGCTCAGGTGCAATTCTCCGTCTTTAACCCGTAAACCGGCAAAGCCTTTAATTACACTTAGCCAGGTTCCAGCCATACTGGTAATATGGCAACCGTCTTCTGTATCGTTATTGTAATCATCAAGGTCCAACCGGGCCGTACGCAAATACATTTCATAGGCTTTTTCTTCATAACCGAGACGGGCAGCTAAAATGGAATGTACGCATGGAGATAAGGAAGATTCATGAACTGTCATGGGTTCATAAAAATCAAAGTTTCGCCTGATGGTATCAATGTCGAAATGATCTTCAAAAAAGTATAATCCCTGCAAGACGTCAGCCTGTTTTATGAAGCATGAACGAAGAATACGATCCCAAGACCACTTCTGATTAAGCGGACGATCTTCCTTTCTTAATTCCTTAACGGTAAGTAATTGTTTATCCAAAAAGCCATCCTGCTGAAGATAGACTCCGCGTGACTTGTCTTCGGGGAAATACATGTTTTCAGCAATTTTCTTCCATTCCAGTGGTTCCTGTTCTTTGAAGGTGATTCGGCCACTGAGTGACTTATACTTTTCCGGATTTTTGGATTTCACATAGTTAATGGCCTGGCGGGTGTAGTTCAACGTCCATGTGGCAATATAATTTGTATACCAGTTGTTGTTTACATTATTCTCATACTCGTTCGGTCCGGTTACACCCAGCATAACAAACTTTTTCTTATCATCCGACCAGTTTATTCGTTGGGCCCAGAAACGGGAAATGCCAATTAAAACCTCAAGGCCGAAATCAACCAGGTATTCTTCATCACCGGTATACCGTATGTAATCAAAAATAGCGTAGGCAATGGCACCATTGCGGTGGATTTCTTCAAAGGTGATCTCCCATTCATTATGGCATTCTTCTCCGTTAATGGTAACCATGGGGTAAAGCGCAGCACCCTCTTTAAATCCTAACTTCTCGGCATTTTCGATTGCCCTTGCCAGGTGCTTATACCGATACACCAATAAATTACGTGCTACTTTCTGTTCTGATGTTCCAAGATAGAATGGCAAGCAATAAGCTTCCGTATCCCAATACGTGCTTCCACCATATTTTTCTCCGGTAAAGCCCTTGGGTCCGATGTTCAGGCGTTCATCCTCCCCTGTATAAGTTTGAGTCAACTGAAAGATGTTAAACCGAATACCCTGTTGTGCAGCCACATCGCCATCGATGGTAATATCGCACTCATTCCATTTATGCTCCCATACTTTCGAATGATCGGCATACAGCTGATCAAATCCGGTAGTCATAGTATCTTCGAGCAATGACTTACAGTGATCCACTATTTTCTCCTTGGGATGATTCTCAGAAGATAAAACAGCTGCGTACTTATAAATCACAAGTTGTTTACCCTGATTCAGATTTAGTTCTACGGAGTTACTTGCATATTTTTCGCGCAAGCCCGTTGTGACTTTAATATCCGTTTCTTTTCCTTCTTCCTGGATGCTGTATCGAATACCCGTACATACATGGAAGAACGTTTTCTTGGTTTGCGCAGTCACTATACACTCCCCTTCCACGGAATGTTTATGCACTTCATCCCAGAATTTTTCATCGTAATTGGAATCCATGTTCCTTACATCGGCATCCACATCCAAGAGGATGCTTGCCGGTGAAGAGAAATTTACCGGTGTTATTGAATAGCGAATCGCTCCCAGTTCACCCTTCGCCATGCTGCAAAACCGTTTCGATTCAATCTGAACCTGTTTTCCATCTGGGAAAGTGGCTGTGAAAGACCGGGATAATAATCCCGTTTGCATATCTAAGACGCGTTTGAACTGATCAACTTTGCATTTGGCCAGGTCCAATTCCTGACCGGCAACCGTTACCCTAATGCCAATCCAACTCGGGGCATTAAGTACCTTTGCAAAGTATTCGGGATATCCGTTCTTCCACCATCCTACGCGCGTCTTGTCCGGATAATAAACGCCTGCCACATAACTTCCCTGGAGTGTTTCTCCGCTGTAGGTCTCTTCAAAATTGGCACGCTGCCCCATGCGGCCATTGCCAATACTGAATACACTTTCAGCAATTTTATTATGGTGTGGATTAAATCCTTCTTCAATGATATGCCATGGATGATGCTTAAAACAATCCTTCATAGGTATTACAGATTATTTAACAGTTTAAAGTTGAGTTTGCTGATATGATCTACAATATAATCGGCACGATGAAGCTGCTGGGGTTTACCAATGCCCACTGCTTTCATACCGGCCCGCTTGGCAGCTTCAATACCTGCCTCCGCATCTTCAATTACAATGCACTCGGAAGGTGCCAGGTTTAATTGCCTGGCAGACTTTAGAAAAATTTCAGGATCCGGTTTGGAATTCGTGATCATGGTACCATCTACGATGGATTCAAATTCATCAGTAATATCCAATTTTTTCAAAACCGTTGACGCATTCTTGCTGCTGGAGGCTAGCGCCACATGGATTCCATGCCGCTTTAATTCCTGAAATAATTCGCGGGCACCCGAAAAGATTTCTTCTCGTTTCATAGCCTCTATGAATTCGACAAACCATTTATTCTTTCGGTCAGCCAATTGCATCATTTTATCGCGGGGTAAAGTCATTCCTCCTAAGCTGAGAATAATCTCGAGTGATTCAATACGTCCTACTCCTTTCAGTCGCTCATTGTCTGACTCGGTTAGATTAATACCCAGTTCTGATGCCAGTTTTTTCCAGGCTAAAAAGTGATACCGGGCCGTATCTACAATA
>JALOMY010000143.1 GCA_025455225.1 Cyclobacteriaceae bacterium
CCGAACACGGCTGCCGGCACACCCAGCAATACACTGAAGGGTAATTTCCAGCTTTCATATTGTGCAGCCAGAATGAGGAACACGAATACGATGGCCATTAAGAACATCGTGCTTCCGGTACCTTCTGCTGCTTTTTCCTGGTAGCTCATGTTGCTCCATGCAATGCTGAGTTGCTTGGGCAGCGTGGAAGCCACTTCTTCCAATGCCCGCAAGGCATCGGCCGAACTGTATCCTTCTTTTGGTGCACCGGAAATTTCAGCGGCACGATACATATTAAAGCGGTTGGTGTATTGAGGACCGGTAATGTCTTCTACTACGGCAAGCGTGGTTAACGGTATAATTTCTCCGTTGCGGCTGCGTACATAATACTTGGCAATGTCATCCGGTTGGAGTCGGTCTTCACCTTCCGCCTGAACATATACTTTGTATTGGCGGCCAAAGCGGTTGAAGTCGTTGACATACGCACTGCCGAGATAGGTAGAGATGGTACTTGTGATCTCCGCCAGATCGATTTGCAGCTTCTCAGCCTTGTCATAATCGATAATGATTTTTTTCTGGGGAACACTAGAACGATACACTGTAAAAATATTGCCGATCTCCGGACGTTTGCGTGCTTCGGCTATAAAATTACGAGCCTGCTCATCAAGAAACTGTGGTGTATTTCCGGAACGATCCTGTAATTGCAAGGTGAAACCGGCTGATGTTCCCAACCCTTCTATGGGTGGAGGTCCGAAAGCAATGGCCGTTGCTTCGGTTACCGTTGTGCGGAAGGCGATGTTAGTTTCCTGAATTAATTGCTTGGCGGTTTTGGTTCGTTCATCCCATGGCTTGAGCGAGATAAAGATGAAAGCGTTGTTAGTAGAATACGATTGTGTTAACAAACTGTAGCCCAACACCACGGTGCTGTATTCAATACCCTCCATGCTATTGAGAATCCCTTCAACTTTTTTGGCTACTTCATCGGTTCGTTCCAGCGAGGCGGCATCGGGCAACTGGACGTTCACCAGGTAATAACCTTCATCTTCTTCAGGTACGAATCCACCCGGAATGCCCTTGCCCAGGAAAACGATAAACACCACAACAATACCAATGATCAACACCGATCGGATGGACTTGCGTGCCACAACACCGGCCACACCGGTATAGCCCAGTGTGAACTTATCGAACACCCGGTTGAAGCCATTAAAAAACCGTTGCAGTAATCCTTTTGATTCTTTTTTGGGTTTAAGAATCAGGGCACTCAATGCGGGACTGAGCGTAAGTGCATTGAATGCGGAGAATAATACCGATATGGCAATGGTTATTGCAAACTGCTGATAAAGCCTTCCGGTAATTCCACCGGCAAATGCCACCGGCACAAACACGGCAGCCAGAATTAAGGCGATGGCGACAACCGGTCCGCCTACTTCTTTCATCGCTTTTTTAGTAGCCTCTTTCGGATTCATGCCATGTTCAATGTTGTGCATTACGGCTTCCACCACCACAATGGCATCATCCACCACCAGACCGATGGCAAGCACCAATCCCAAAAGTGACAATACGTTTACTGAGAAGCCCAATAACGGGAAGATGATGAACGTACCGATCAGCGATACCGGAACGGTTAACAACGGAATCAGTGTAGCGCGCCAGTCCTGCAAGAAGATAAACACCACCAGGATAACGAGCACCACTGCTTCGAACAGCGTATGCACGATTTCTTCGATACCCACTTCAATGGCTCGGGTGGTGTTGAGTGAGATATCGTATTTCATATCCTCCGGAAAATAATTCACCACGTCTTTCATCGTGGTTTGAACCAATTCGGCTACCTCCAAGGCATTCGATCCAGGCATCTGGTACACCACAATAGTGGCAGCTGGTTTTCCGTTCAGTCGGCTGTACGAATTGTAATTGTCAAGACCCAACTCAATGCGGGCAATATCTTTAAGCCGCACGATAGCACCTTTTTCATCCGATTTAACGATTATGTTGCCAAACTCTTCTTCGGTAATGAGGCGTTCCTGCAGCGTAACCGTGTAGGTATAATCCACACCGGAAGGTGATGGAGGCGCTCCGAATTTTCCACCGGGCGCAATGGCATTTTGTTTTTTCACCGCGTTGGCCACATCGTTCACGGTAAGATCAAGTTTGGTCAGTTGGTCAGGTTTCAGCCACACGCGCATGGAATAGTCAGCACCGCCAAAGAGGATGACATCACCCACGCCCTTTAGTCGTTTCAACTGATCCACGATGTTGATGTTGGCGTAGTTGTTGAGAAAGAGTCCGTCATAGGTTTGCCCAGGTGATGACAACGACACCAGCATGAGCGGGAACACCAGTGATTTTTTTGTGGTCACACCAAATGCCTTTACCTCGTTTGGCATCTTCGCATTGGCCTGCGACACGCGGTTTTGGGTGAGCATGTTGGCATTGTCAAGATCGGTGCCCACTTCAAAAGAAACCTGTAAGGTTAATGATCCATCGGCCGCGTTGATGGATTTCATATACAACATTTCCTCAACTCCATTCACCTGTTGTTCGATAGGAGTGGCCACAGCCTGTTCAACGTTAACGGCATTGGCTCCATTGAACGTAGTGGTAACCTGGATCATAGGGGGTGTGATGTCCGGATATTTGGAGATGGGTATACCGCGCAGCGTAATCAACCCCATGATGATCATCAGGATGGAGATCACCATCGCAACGATAGGCCTTCGTATAAAAAATTCACTCATACAATTCAGTGTGTTTTAGGATGGGGTTTTATTGTTGCGGAGTTTCCGGCCAGGTTTGTTCAACGGCTTCAATTTTGGCGTTGGCGGTAATGTTGGCATTGCCTACAATGGCTACCCGGTCACCGGCATTTATTCCTTTCTTAATGATCCAGCCATCGCCTACTTTCTGACCCGGTTCTACGGAAACGGCTTTCAGAGTGGAGGAATCAGTTACTACATAAACCTGCGATAGGTGTTGCAACTGAAAGACGGCACGCTGCGGAACCAGAACGGCTCCCGTTACAGTGCTTAGCGATACCCTGGTCTTTACAAACAAACCGGGCCGTAATAAGCCTTTGGGATTGGGGAACGTGGCTTCGAGGGTAAGCGTTCCGGTTTTCGGATCGATTTCGCGATCAGCAAAATTGATTTCCCCTGTTTCCGAATAGAGGCTACCATCTGCGAGTACGAGCTGAACATTCTTTCGTGCTGTTGACAGTTCTTGCTGTGAGAGTTGTGCGAGGCGAAGGTACTCGCGTTCGCTGATCTGGAAACGTACCCGCACACCTTGAACACTGGAAATGGTGGTGAGCACGGAACTTCCACCTACCCGGCTTACATAATCACCGGCCCGTACGTTAGAGATACCAACAATGCCATCAAATGGTGCACTGACACGGGTATAACCAAGTTCAACTTTGGCATTTTGCAGGGTGGCTTCTGATGCTCTTACCTGGGCCTGGGCAGCGTTGTAAGCAGCCGTAGCGTTATCGAGGTCTTTCTGACTCAAGGCATTTAATTCAGTAAGAGGCTTTACGCGGCTTAATTCGTTTTGAGCTCGAACTAGTTCGGTTTGAGCACGGGCCAGATCACTGGCTGCCCGATCTACACGGTTCTTGTATTCAATATCATCGATGACATATAGAAGAGCACCCTTTTTAATGGCAGATCCTTCTTTAAAATTGACTGAGGTCACCCATCCTTCCACCCGGGCTCGGATATCCACATCGGCTTGCCCGTATACTTGTGCAACAAAATCTTCATAGAGGGGAACATCGTTTTGGATAGCTTTAACCACATTCACTTTAACAGGGGGCAGAACTGTTTCTTCTTTTTTACCACAGCCACCGGAGAAAATGACCAGGAGGGTGACACCGGTCAAAACCTGACCGATTGCTTTCAGAGGGTTGTACATAGAGACAATTTTTAGGGAGGAAAGATAAGGATATTGTAATGTTCGAAGACTTGCAGGGATCAACAATTCAGTCTGATTTTTATCATATTAAGCAGCCGTTTCTGAAATTTGAATGCATTAGAAATCAATTCCGTGAAAATTGCCTGAAGAATTAATACAGAACATTGTTTTTTACCTCCCCGAAAAAATGCTTTATCTTAGCCTGTTATTAATCAAAAAGACATGAAATTACTCATAACCTTATTCATTAGTTTTCTTTCAGTTGGCTTATTTGCCCAAGGCAGTTCATCCAAAGCGGCCACCCCTTCATCTGATTGTTTTAGAGATTGGTACACCCTGTTTAAAGAACGAGGGGCTCTTCCGGTGGCAGACGGTACTCACGATGTCATTATTACGGTTCGGAATGGCAATATTTCTGACTGTTATATGGGAAGGATTAATGTTACTTCCGGTAAGCTCAGCAGTAAACTGTTGGTTCAAAAAGTAGACGGCAGTTATGAAGAATATGGTAAAACCGTAAGTAAAGCATTTCAAAATGCGGAAGGCACCCTGATTGAGGAATTGCGGGAAGTGAACAATGGTATGAGCGCTTCCATTACCCTTAGCGATGGAGAAGTTATCAGGTTGTTTTTCTTTAAGTCAATTGCTGAAAAGCCAAAATCAAATAAAAAGGCTCCGGTACCATCAGCATTAATCAAGAACTGATTCGAATGATTAAGCATACAACAAATAAGCCACCCATTGGGTGGCTTATTTGTTATGCATCACTTAACGCTTTGAGTTCATCTTCAAACTCAATGTATCGATCCAGGTATATCTTATCCAGATTGATGTTGCCGATAAAGGCCGAATAGGCCATCATGGCAGCCAGTCTTCGAAGATCAGAAGCCCAGATCGGCAAATAGGCAGGAGGGAGCAGCCAACCGCTTTCGAATTGTGGGCTCAGGCGAAGAGCATCGGCCAAGGTCAATCGGCCGGCAAATAAATTACGTACCAGGTCGGGTCGGTTTTCGCGTATAGCCAGGCGCAAAAAAGTATGCACTTCAAACAAGCCTTGCAGGTAAACAGCATCTTTGGTGAAGACAACTTTATTTTTCACTGCACCTCCTCTGAAAATACGTTGAGCCGATCGTACAGATTCAATTTCGGATTGTCCGTTGTCCATGAAGAATTTAAACAGATCGATAAAATCAGCACCGTCTAATGCCATTTTAACTGCGATCACACGTAATGCAACTCTGCGCAATCGGTTAATGTCCATAGCATTGGTGATGAGTTCGGCCATCACGGCAATGCCCTCCTGTGTTCGTGTTGTTCGGGGTGCACCTAAGCCAAGAGTCTGAAGGTTGATTTGTTTTTTACCATTTAATTGAGTGGCTGTATGCACATACGCTTCGTGGTAAAGCAACTGGTCTTTATCCAACGGAGAAAAAACGGCACTGCCTCTAACGCGTATGCGGGTTGCGCCTGCCAGGGCTTTCGATGACATGTTCTGATCGATGATTACCTCTACGGTATCTTTATCAAAGAACTCATCTACTTCACTTTTCAACCAACCGGCAAATTCTGTTGCCGAGATGTCAAATTCAGTCGGCTGAATATGAACGTTCCCGAGAAGTTTGTCGGTTACTTCAAGAAAAAATTTGGCTCCGTCTACGGCCGTCATGTTCTGCAATTTGTAAACCATATCAGGGCGACCATAAATCCGTACGGAGTATCGGGTAAATTCGGGTGTACCGATGTGGCTTAACATACGACCAGCATCGGCATAACTCTCTGCGGTTTCGGCCAGGAATTTTTCAACCGGGTTATGAGTATCACACTTCGAAGCGATGGAATCCAACGCAGTAACGTTATCGGCAACGTTGGGTGTTGTTAAACTTATTTGAGGCAGAACGGGATTCCCTTTTTTCCAACCGGACAGGAATTTTTCTTCTGCACCGGCCGGCCAGGTTAAGGCACTTAAAACTTTGATTTTTTTTGAGGCCTTTACCAGGTCTGCATCGAGTTTTTTCACCTTATTCTCATTCATAATAATGGGAGAATTTATTTATCAATCAGAAAGGTAAGCATAACAAAACAGTACTTCCTGCAAAGACTTACTGATTATTGTCATTGATGCATACTTTCTAAATCGCGAGATTCAGTCAATTTTAAATCGTTATAACTATGTGCCGCTGGTTAGCTTATGCCGGAGGGTCAATACGCCTGAAGCAATTATTATTGGATCCCAAACAAAACCTGATTGATCAAAGTCTCAGTTCCCGTTCGGAATTAACTCCTACCAATGGCGATGGCTTTGGTGTTGGATGGTATGGAATAAATCCTGAGCCGGGCCTGTTTCACAGCATACGCCCGGCCTGGAACGATTTTAATCTGCGGGATCTCGCATCCAATATTGAATCATCCCTTTTTATGGCCCACGTGCGGGCAACATCTCTTGCTACCATCCAGGAAACCAATTGCCATCCTTTCCGGTATAAAAACTGGTTGTTTGTGCACAACGGTGAGATCGACCAGATCCAGAAGTTCAGAAGAGAATTGCTTTCGGCTGTTGGCGATGAATATTTTGAAAATATACTCGGCTCAACCGACTCAGAACTTATGTTTCACCTTGCGCTTACCTTCGGATTGCAGGTCGATGTGCCAAAAGCTGTCACGCGCATGGTGGGTTTTATTGAAGATGTTGCCCGCAAGAAAGGAGTGAACGAAGCCGTCTGGATGACGCTGGGAATTTCGGATGGTAAAACCTTGTGGGGCTTTCGTTACGGAAGTGATGGCGATGGCCCGAGTTTGTATTATAGTCCGGATGTAACGGAGCTTGAAAAAGTAAATCCTGATATTAAAGGGCATCTTGAATTGTATGCACGATGCCTTGTTTCTGAACCGATTGGTGAATTTCAACATCTGTGGACTGAAGTTCCGCAAAGTTCAACAGTCGTCATTCATAAGGGAAAGGTTGACATCCATCCGTTTAAACCGATATCCGTGTAATCATCTGTATTATGAAAAGTCTATTAAAACCCAGTATCTATTGGTTGTTCATTTTCATTCCCATCGCTATTCTCCTGGAAAGAAGTGAGGCTTCAGCACCCCTGATCTTTTTTTCCGCTGCGCTGGCCATTGTTCCCATCGCCCGGTTGATTGGAAGTTCAACCGAACAATTAGCTACCTATACCGGTGACGCAGTAGGTGGCCTGCTCAATGCCACCTTTGGTAATCTTCCGGAACTGATTATCGCGGTGGTGGCTCTTAAAGCTGGTTTGCACACCATGGTGCTGGCCTCGCTGGCCGGTGCCATCCTGGCGAACCTGTTGCTGGCCATGGGTGTATCGTTCCTGGTGGGAGGTACCAAATATCATAATCAGGATTACAACGTTGCCAGCATCCGGGTGTACAGTTCCATGATGCTGATTGCGGTAATCAGTCTTACCATACCCAGCGGCTTTCACATTCTTACCGCTGAAAA